>JAFVHC010000215.1 GCA_017474705.1 Bacillota bacterium | reverse complement strand
GGAAGCACAGGAAACGGACTGCAACCTGCTGGTCATCTACCGGCAGAGCGAGGACCTGACGAAAGCCATCCGCCGTGCAGGAGATGTGCTGGGCCTGATCGTGGTCTGTGACGGCATCACCGATGAGATCCTGGAAGAACTGGACGCACTGCACCTGCCCTATGTGTTCATCGACGCGTTCGACCCGACCCGGGCGGTCAATGCTGTCAACGTGGACGACCGGCAGAGCTTCTATATCATCGTTGAATATCTGAAAAAACTGGGACATCGGGAGCTGGGCTATGTGACCAGTGGATTCGAGTCCGATTCAGCCGAAGAGCGCAGGATCTCATACCGCAGAGCGCTGAAAGATCATAAGCTGCGCGACCATAGAGAGTATTATTTTACTGCCGGGCAGGAGAAAGGCCCCATGGACACGACAGTGTTGGAAGAGCAGTTCCGTTCGATCGAGCACTTGCCCACGGCCCTGCTTGCTGAGAATGATAAGGAAGCGGTCCGTACGATCATGGCACTGCGCAAGGTCGGCTATCGAGTGCCGGAAGACGTGTCAGTCATAGGCTTCGATGATAACCCGATCAGCCGGGTCATCGATCCGCAGCTGACGACCGTGCGCAGTTCCAGACACCGCATCGGACGTGAATGCGTGGCTTTGATCATGCGGTTGAACCGCCTGGCGGAGTCCGATACCGTGCGTGTTCCCATGAAGATCTCGATCTCTACGGAACTGGTGGTCAGGGACAGTGTAAAAGAGCCCAGAGAATGATCGGCAAAAGGTCCAGGACCGCGGCATCATCTGAAAAGAAAAAAGATCCATGTTCATGGATCTTTTTTTATTTCATACGTCACTTCGTCTGCGGTCCTTTATATTCGATGCACAGCATGGTCATATCGTCGAATTGTTCGGCACCGATCATGAAGTCGTTCGCGGCTTTGCCGACGATATCGAGCAGTTCGCGCGGCGAGGCGAGCGGTGCGCTGTTGAGCGCTTCCAGCATGCGGTCGTTGCCGAACAGCTCGTTCTCCGTATTGGTGGCTTCCGGAATACCATCGGTATAGACGAACAATCGTGTGCCGGGCTTCAGCTGCAGCTCATATTCTCTGTACCGCACGCCATCCATGCCGCCGATGACGAGGCCGTGTTTATCTTTGATCAGTTCGAACGGCTGACCGGGCTGACTGAGGACAGGGTATTCATGACCGGCATTGGCAGCGACCAGTTTTCCTGTGGACAGTTCCAGGATGCCAAGCCAGACTGTAACGAACATATCCAGACGGTTGTTGGCGCAGATGGATTCGTTGGTCTTCGTCAGGATATCTGCCGGAGAATGACTCATCTTCGAGGTGCTTTGCAGGATGGATTTCGAGATCATCATGAAGAGGGCTGCAGGGATACCCTTGCCGCTGACGTCGGCGATCACCAGACCCAGATGATCTTCATCGATCAGGAAGAAGTCGTAGAAATCACCACCGACTTCCTTGGCGGGATCCATCGAAGCAAAGATCGTGAATTCATCCCGGGTGAAAGTAGGCGGATCGACCGGCGGCAGCATTGCTGCCTGGATCTGCGCACCCATATTCAGTTCGGAATGCATCCGCTGGCGTTCGCTTTCTTCATGATGCTTTTCTTCCAGGATCCGGATCCGTCTTCTGATATAGTGGCGGACGCCGAAGAACGCAGCCAGCAGGAGGCCTGCAGGAGCATAGACGTAGAACCATACTTCCTCGTAGAAAGCCTTGGTTTTTGTGATCGTGATCGACATCATCCGGCTTTCATGTCCCATGGCATCCTTGACTTCCAAGATGAAAGTATAGGTGCCGCCGGGCAGGTTGGTATAGGTGACAGGGGTCAGTTCACTGCGCATGATGGTCGTCTGCGCACGGTCGAAACGCTTCAGACGGTATGTGACGATGGGATCGATCAATGAGTAGTTGTAAATGAAAGGATATACGGTCAGCTTCTGCGTCTGACTGTGTACGGTGAAATGATTCGGACCGTTCGGATAGACCCTGGTCCCATCCACTTCGATGTACGGAACCGCCATCCTGAGATCTGACAGATCAGACATGGGTTCGTCGATGTTGACCAAGGCACTGCCGGTGTTGCCGGCGATATACAGTTCGCCATCAGCCGTCAGGCAGCTGTATGAGTTGCTTGTCGGATAGCAGGGCATTCCATCGGAATGGCTGTAATGGATCGGATCGATCTCCTCGTTTTTCAGCAGATCCTCCACCGGGATCACATACAGACCGTTACTGCTCAAGACCCAGGCTTCGTCTTTATCGTTGAAGTATATATCGAAGTTGTTGGTATAGGGGAAGTTCTGTATCGTGATGACGTCATAATCTTCCGTCATGTAGGAAAGGGAATTACTGGTGATGAGCCAGTAGATATTCCGGGTGGGATCGCGTTTGATACGCATGATGATCTCAGAGGAAAGCCCGGCTTCCCGGCCGATATGACGTACACCTGAGTTGCTGACGATGTACATGCCGCCTCCATCCGTGCCGACGATGATGGATCCGTTGAAACCCTCGGCGACGGAAAGCGTCTCCAGATTGCGGATGCCGATACCGGAACTGTATCCGCTGGTGACCCGTCCGTTTTTGATCACGTTGACGCCGCCGGTAAGTGCGACCAGAAAAGAACCGTCTTCCCGTTCCACGACCGTGCGGATCTGATCCGTGTACAGTCCATCATCGGTCGTATACGCGGTGAGTTTGCCGTCGTCGTAGCAGAGCAGACCCAGATCATACCAGGTGGAGATCCACAGACGATCTTTGCTGTCTTTGATGATGGAGCGGATACGACTGCCATCCAGATACTTGATGAGGTCCGTGGCCTCCAGATCCTTGCCGGAGGCCGTCTTCGCCTCTCTGAGCTCGATCTTTTTGACTTCTTCGTTCTTTGTCAGATCCAGAACGACCAGACCGCTGTCGGTACCCAGGTACAGCAGATCATCTTTGAGACAGGTTCCGTTGACGACCGTATGTTCCGCATTACAGCGTTCGAAGATGTCCATAAAGCGGTTCTGTACGATCTTCATGACACCCTGGCGGGTGGAGGTGAACCAGAGGTTGCCCTCATAGTCGGTCATGACGTGGCCGGCAGAATTATCTATGGGAAGCGTGGTCAGATCGTGGATCCCCTGATCATCGTACACACCGATACCGTTGCGTGCGCAGATCCACAACTGATCATTGATGAATTCCATGCGTGAAACAGCGCCAAGAAAACCAGCTTCGACGTGGTCCGTGGAATCTTCTGCCTTTTGGCGCATGGCGATGTGGTGGATCACACTGTCGTCGGTCGCAATGAACAGGGAACCGGGACTGCGGGGATCCGGCAGGATGCTGTTGATCTTCTTTTTGCTGTCGTTTTTGCTTTCGTATTCTTCCATGATCGGGTTGTCATCCCGAGAAAGATAATCGATGATCATGCCATCCTGCAGGGTAAAGATATCACCATTGTCTTTCAGACAGTAGACCATACCATCGATCGTACGAGCGAAGTGGCGGATCGAAGCGCCGGATACGCGCAGATCCTCGATCGTATGGGGTTCCATATCGGGCTCGAACACGATGATACCTGAGGGGGTAGCACCGTAGATGGTGCCAAAACCATCTTCCACGAGGTCAACGATCTGGTCGGCCGGCAGACCGGCTGTGCGGTCCCAATGATAGAATTCATCGTTTTCCATGACGACTACGCCATTGTCGTTCGTACCGATCCACAGACGGTTCAGATGATCGACATAGAGGCTTCGGACACTGGTCAGCCCGGTTTTGGTGGAATCGATACGGACAAAATCATTGCCATCATACCGGATCAGGCCGCTGTAGCCGCCGATCCAGATGCAGCCTTCTTCGGTCTGGGCGATGGCATTGGCCTCAGATGTGGGCAGTCCGTTTGCATTATCATATAATACGGAAGAACAACTTTCGCTGTGATACACCGGATCGACGGAGATGGTTCCGTTGCGGCCGCCGGAGGCGTTGATCGACAACGTGACCGGCGTGCTGACGGCCGCATAGGAAGGCAGGGCAAAAACACTGCCGAGGACGGCCAGGACCAGCATGAAACTCAGATACGGGAGGATCTTTTTCCGTGTTGCAGAAGATCTGATTTTGGTTCGATTGACTTTCATTGTATGAGATGATCCTTTTCCAGGT
>JAFVHC010000214.1 GCA_017474705.1 Bacillota bacterium | reverse complement strand
GGCCGTCAGAGGTGGCACGCACCAGAGCGGAAAGACGAGCGTAGACTTCTGCTTCCGGCTCCACATAGCCGCGGTCGTCCCAATCAGGCAGCTCACCGCCGCCCATCTCCGCCATCATCTGCTTGGCATAGAGGATCGTATCATGCTTCAATTCCGCATAGCTGCCCAAGAACGTCATCAGGTTTTTCCGGGTCCAGGCCTCGGTCTGCATGAAGGAAGGATAGCCTTCTCCCTTGGGTACTAACAGCGGACGCAGCGTATTGAGCCAACCTGCATACAGACTGGCGTTCCAGGTGCTCTCCGGCGCTTCCGCGATCATGTCGCGCAGCTTCTGCATATTCTCTGGATAATTGGCATACTTCGTATCGCCCTGTTCTTCCAGTATCCCGAGCGCTGTGTCACTGCCCAGGGCTGCCGGTACATCCAGCGCATCCGGCAGCAAGCGCTTGCTACCGTTCGGATCCTCCTGGGTAAAACGATAGCATAGCTGAGTAAAGATGGACTCATCTAAAGTAAATCGCTGTCCCATGAAGCGGAAACCGATGATCTTGGCATCACGCTCTTCTTCCGTATCGGATTGGTTTACAGGCACGGAATTGATCTTCGGCGGATCCAGCTGCGACGCGATCTCCTGGAATGCTGTCAACTGATCTGCGTTAGCGATCAGTGCTGTCATGGAAAGGTCTTCACCAAACGCGGCTTCGATCAACGGGCGGTATTCATAGTAACCACTGTCATCGGAAGCACCGGCAAAGAACGAAGTGACAGTATAGATACTCTCCCATGCCGGCAGCGTATCCTGATCCAAAGCCAGGGTCATAAGGATGGCAGCACGGGTCTGATCATCGTCTTTCAGGATGAAATTACGGCGTCCATACCACATCATGGCTTTGAAATACATGCTCAGATTTTCGTCGGTATCATAGTAACCACGCGGGATATACTGACTGTAATCCTCTTCGATTTCCAGCAGCGGAGATTTTGAAATGCCTTCAGCCGCTTCGACCAGGGCCAATTCCTGCCCTACGACGTCTTGAACCTCCGCAGGGACGTCCGGGGACTCACCCATAAGCGTTGCGCCGACCGCAAAGAATGCCACATTGATCTTAGCGCCATTCTCCCAGGGTGTGCCTTTCAGTTCTTCATACTGCGCTTTGCTCTTGTCCAGCATCTGCAGAGACAGTTCTTTCACGGCAGGAGCCAGATTGTTGCGTTCTGTCTTCTTCATGAGATAGGCAAAGTACAGATGATAGGTATGCATCATGGAATCTACAGTGACGAAATTAGGTACCAGTGCATAGCGGTTCCCTTCGTAGACTTCGAAAAATTCTTTTCCGCCGCGGCGCTGCATAAAGAACCCGTACTGTTCCAACAAATCGCATTGTTCATCGTTCAGCCAGAACTGTTCCGCGTTATACAAGCTTTTTGCATCATCGACCTGGATGGGCTCTACGTTTGCCTCCTCCGGCTCAAAAACGAGCTTGAAGAAATCGTTCAGGATCGAGGGCCGGTCCAGGAACTGTACCATAGGCGCCACCGACTGTTGTTCCACATCGGATGCCTCGGTCTTCTCTGTCTCACCGTCTTCTTTTGATTCCGCAGCTTCTTCAGCCGGAGCTTCTTCAGTGGCAGTGCTTTCCTCCGCGGATGCTTCTTCCGGCTCTTTTTGTTCCGGCTCCGCTACGATACCGGGCTGTCCTTCCTTCGCGTTGGAATCCTTCTGTCCACGTTTCAACCCAACGATGATCAGGATGATGACTGCAAGCAGGACCAGGACGGACAGGATCACCATCGAGATGATCAGGCCCTTGTTCTTGTTGACAGGTTTTCCTTCGGTCATTACCTTTTCTCCCTTTTTTTCATGAAATAAGTAAAGTTGGCGTTACTGCATAACACCAACTTCACAAAACAGTATCAGATTAATCCATAGGCTTCCATAGCCTGATCCAGTTTCTTCGCGGCTTCATCACCGATCGACGTCAGAGGCAGTCTGCAGATGCCGGCCTCCAAGCCAAGACGATTCATCGCGTACTTGACCGGTATGGGGCTGGTCTCTGCGAACAGAGCTTTGATCAGCGGCAATGCGCGGATCTGGATCGCTGCAGCGCTCTTGAAATCACCGTCCAGGCAATATTTCATCATTTGATGGACGTCTGCCGGAGCGATGTTCGCCAGCACGGAAATGACACCTGTCCCGCCGACGGACATGGCCGGAACCGCCAGTCCATCCTCACCGGAATAGATCGCGAAATCATCACCGATCAGGCCGCGGGCTGTTGCCATCTGATCGAATACGCATTCCTTGACACCGACGATGTTCTCATGATCGGCCGCAAGGCGTGCCACCGTTTCCGGCAGCATGTTCAGACCTGTACGGCTGGGTACGTTATAAAGGACGATAGGAACATCGACCGCCTTTGCAGTAGCCGAAAAATGCTCATAAAGGCCTTTTTGCGTGGTCTTGTTATAATACGGCGTGACCAGCAGAAGCCCGTCGATATCGAAATCGCACATGCGGGACGCCAGCGCGATACCATGATGGGTATCGTTGGATCCGGCGCCGGCAAGGACAGGCACACGATGCGCCGTATATTCCGCAGCGAAACGGACGACTTCCAGATGTTCCTCATCGGGCATGGTCGAAGCCTCGCCCGTAGTGCCGCAGGCTACGATACAATCCGTACCCTGCTCGATCTGCCAGTCGATCAGACGGGCAAATGAATCATAATCCACGCTTCCATCAGCGCGGAACGGCGTGACGATGGCCACGCCGGAACCTTCGAATATACGAGTTTTCAATGTAGATCTCCTGCCTGATCAGGCACGGCCAAGATACTCTTCAGAACGGGTGTCGATCTTGATCTTGTCTCCGATATTGATGAACAGCGGAACGGCGATCTCGGCACCGGTCTCTACCGTGGCCGGCTTCATGACGTTCGTCGCTGTATCGCCACGCGCACCAGGTTCGGTATGCGTGACTTCGAGCTCGACAAAGTTGGGCGGCTCGACACCGAATACCTCGCCATTATGGGACATAATAGTAACACTGTCGTTCTCCTTGACGAACTTCAGTGCATTTCCGAGCTGGTCCTCGTTGAGACCCAACTGCTCATAGGATTCAGGATCCATGAAATAGAACAGGGTACCATCGTTGTACAGATACTCCATGGATTTACGCTCGATGTGGGCACGGTCCAGTTTTTCGGTAGGACGGAAGCTTGTCTCGATGACACCACCGGTCTTGATGTTTTTAAGTTTAGTACGAACGAACGGAGAACCTTTACCGGGTTTGACGTGCTGGAACTCGATGATCGTCCAGATATTTCCCTGGTACTCTACGGTCACGCCGTTTTTGAAATCTCCAGCCAGGATGACTTCTGCCATAATCAATTCCTCCTTGAATACTTACATAGTATCTGTCTTATTTTACCCTATCTGCGGATCAAATTCAACTGTTTTTTAAAAATGACAGTCCGATCTCTTGCGCGATCGCTTCTGACTCCCTATCATCGCACGCGATCACCTGGTGCGCCGCCGTTGTGTACAGGCTTTCTCTCTTATCAAGCAGCGCACGGATCCGCTCAAGACGTGCTTCACCTTCTGTCCCATCCAGGAGCGGCAGTCCGGTGACTCCGACAAGACGTTCGTATAAAGACTCAGGAGATCGCTTCAAGTATAAGACCGTGCCATTGTCTCTTAACCGCGCCACGTTTTCAGGATCCAGGATAATCCCGCCGCCGGTGGAAAGGATCGTTCGATCCGCCGGAAACAGCCGTCGCAGCGCATTCTTTTCGATAGCGCGGAACCCTGCTTCCCCATCGGTCCGGAAAACCTCGGTGATGGTCCGCCCTTCCTCTTGCTCGATCCATTGATCAGTATCGATGCAAGTATACTGGTATTGCTCCGCAAGCAACGCGCCGACGGTCGTCTTTCCGCAGCCCATACATCCGATCAGGATCAGATTCATGCCGCGACCTGCCTCTGCTTTTTCAAATACAGGCGATACGCCAGCATGACGATCTTCTCCAACGGACGTTTGACCGCTGTGATCCATTCATCCCGCCGGGAGACCTGCTTGACCAGGATCGTATACATCCCTAAGCGGTTGCCGCCCCACACGTCCGTAAAAATCTGATCCCCGATGACAGCGATCTGCTCGGGCGGCAGCTGCATATCACGCATGGCCTGTACGAAACCTTTCGCGGTCGGTTTGCCCGCGTGACAGATAAAGGGCAGCCCCAGTCCTTGGTTGAAACGCCGGACCCGTGTTTCTTTCCCATTGGAAACGATATACAGGGAGAAGCCCTGTTCCTGCAATCTATGGATGCCCGCGACGGAACGGACATCCGGATCCGGCACATAATACGGCACGATCGTGTTATCTACATCCAGTATGATCCCTCGGATCCCTCGATCGAACAACGCATTGAAATCCACTTCCCAGATGCCGCCCGCGTAAACGTCCGGAAACAGTTCATGTTTCATGATTGATCACCTCTCTTTTGTTATTATACAAAAAACCCTCCAGTGATGCAACCTGTTTGTTGCTAGACGCCTCTCGCTTATGGTACAATGGCGTCATAAAACAACATGCGTAAGGAGGACTGCATCGTGAAACGATCACATATCATTTTGTTTACCGCTGACGAAATGCGGGCTGACCGGCTCGGTCACATCGCCGGGACCCGTTCTTCCTTGACTCCACATCTGGACCAACTCGTCAGGACCGATGCCGTCTCCTTCACGGAAAACTACTGTCAGAACCCGGTCTGCACACCCAGCCGCTGCAGTTTCATGAGCGGTTGGTACCCGCATGTGCGCGGCCATCGGACGATGCATCATATGCTGGCGCCGGAAGACCAATGCCTACTGAAACTGGCGAAAGATGACGGCTACTATGTCTGGTGGGGTGGCAAGAACGATCTGATCCCCAGTGATGCAGATCTTTCTCAATATGTTTCCTTCCGGTGCCAGCCAGGGCCGGAAGACCAACTGGCTCCCAACCCGCACATGGATACAAAATGGCGCGGTCCGGCAGATGGCCCGCTGTACTACTCCTTCCTCGCGGGCGAAGCGGCCCCCACTCGTCCCAATGGTGATATGCTCGATTTCGACCTTTGGAATGTGGAATCCGCCGTACGTTTCCTTGAGACATATGATCGGGAAGAGCCTTTCCTCCTCTATCTTTCGATCACACTGCCACATCCGCCCTACTATGTGGAGAAAAAATGGCTCGATCAGATCACCGCGGATCACCGGCACACACCGATACCGCAGCCGGATTGGGAACTCAAGCCTTCGATTTTGCAGAAGATCCAGGAACGGCGCCGTATGACAGACGCAGATCCAGCGCTTCTCCAGCAGATCAGTGATACGTATGATGCCATGTGCATGCGTGTCGATCATCAGGTGGGCATGATCCTGGATGCGTTGCAACGCACCGGCCTGTATGATAATACCGCCTTCTTCTTCCTATCCGATCATGGGGATTTTGCTGGAGATTACGGTCTGGTCGAGAAGACCCAAAACACATTCGAGGATTGCCTGACACATACGCCGCTGATCTTCAAGCCGCCGGTGGATCTGCCGGTCCGTCCGGGCGTAAGAAGTTCCATCACCGAGAACATAGATATCTTTGCCACGGTGCTGGATTTGACGGGCATTGCGCCAGCACTGCCCCATTTCGGCCGTTCCCTTCTGCCTGCACTCGAACAGGAGACTCTGATCCGCCATTTCGCACATGCGGAAGGTGGACGTCTGAAAAACGAGCTGCACTGCCGCGAAGCAGAAAGCCCTGGAGCCACGGAAGAAACCGATCTCTACTGGCCGCGGGTCGGTCTGCAGCAGCTATGTGACACTCCGATGTACCACACCAAAGCCTGCATGATCCGCAATGACCGCTACAAATACGTACGCCGCTTCTACGAGATCGATGAGTTTTATGATCTCAAACAGGATCCCGAGGAGCTGCACAACCTCATCCACGATCCACGTCGTAAAGACATGATCAGTTATATGCGCGATAAAATGCTATCGTTCTATATGGAGACATGTGATATCGTACCATTTGAGACGGATGCGCGATGATATATGGAGAGGGCTCCGAAATACCTTCTCTCGCTTACTGCCAAAGGCAGGATGCGCTTGAGTAAGGTATTGGGGAGCCCTCTTTTACCTGCAGGATGGTCTATTGGATCAGTTCTTGTAGGTCTGGGAATGGTCCGAGTGAGCGTTTTAGTATGCCGTTCAGATAGGCGATCGTCATGCCGTAATTGGTGATCGGTACGTTCTGATCCAGGGCACAGCGCATGCGGTACTGCATCTCTCGTTCCGTGATCATACAGCCGCCACAGTGCAGAATCATATGGTATTTTGTCAGATCCAGTGGAAAATCCGTGCCGCTGGACGTTTCAAATGCGATCTTGGCTTTGGTATAGTTTTCAAGCCAACGCGGGATCTTCACTGTACCAATGTCTTCGCACTGCCGATGATGCGTGCAGGCTTCAGAGATCAGGATCGTATCTCCATCCTGGAGGGTCTCGATGGCCTTCAAGCCTTCAAGGAAAGGCCTCAGATTGCCCTTGTAGCGCGCCAGCAGGATCGAAAAAGATGTCAACTGGATATCCGGCGGTACGATCTTTGAAACCTTGCCAAAGACCTGGCTGTCCGTGATCACAAGACGGGGTTTCTCCTTTAATGCATCGAGCGCTGCCTGCAGCTGATCGTCCTGAACGACCAACGCCTGGGCCTGTGCTTCCAGGATATCGCGGATGACCTGCTGCTGCGGCAGGATCAAACGGCCTTTCGGTGCGGATGCATCGATCGGAACCACCAGGATGACCACATCACCCGGATCAAGCATATC
>JAFVHC010000213.1 GCA_017474705.1 Bacillota bacterium | reverse complement strand
TACCGTCAAGGTGCGCCGGCTGTTCGGCGATGCCGAGGTCACGCTCAACGCGGCCGGCACGGCAGAGGATATGGAAGAGATCCTCGGGGATACCCCGAAGGATCTGACCGAAATGGAAGATGAAGACGCGCAGCGGGCGATCCAGGCCATTCTCCTCAGATCCCTGGGCGATAATCTGAAGCTTTCCCATAAGGGCGGGATCAACAGGGCACGGATCTTGACAGGCCAGGCAGACAGATCTTCACTGCGGTCTACAGTGATCGCCCTATTGCTCGGGATCGGTTTCGGCATGCTGATGCGGCTGGTCTTTCCGCAGGTGCTGTCAGATGGACTGAGCACTTATCTTCTGACACCGGTCAAGACCATTTTTATGAACGCGCTGAAGATCATCATCGCACCGGTCATCTTCTTTTCCATCGTGGTCTGTATTTCGCAGTTCAAGAATGTTGCGGAGCTCGGACGTATCGGTGGGAAAGTGATGGGGCTGTATCTGCTGACGACGCTCATTGCCGTCGTAATGTCCATGGGGCTCTCGCTCCTGATCAAGCCCGGCGCCGCGGGCTTTGCCCTGACACAGACCATCGAAGCCGGAGCAGTGGACATCGATACGACCGTGGATACGTCGCTGATGCACACGATCATGAACATCGTTCCCTCCAACTTTCTGCAGCCTTTCCTGCAATCGGATACGCTGCAGGTCATCTTCCTGGCGGTCATCTGCGGTGTCGCCCTCGGTATGATCGGTGAGTATTCCTCGGTCCTGAAAGAGTTTTTTGAAGCCTGCAACTCCTTGTTCCTGACGATCACCTCCATGATCACACGGTTGATCCCGCTCGTCGTCTTCTGTTCCATGGCATTGATGATCGCGGAGATGGGCGGCGCTACGATCGTTCCGGTCCTTGGCATGTTCGGACTGCATACCCTCTGCATCTTCTGTATGCTTGCGGTCTATGGGCTGATGATCTTCCTGCTTGCCCGGCTGAATCCATTCAGGTTCTATAAGAAGAACCGCGGCGCGATGCTGACGAGCTTTTCCCTTATGTCCAGCTCCGCCGCCATGCCGACGAACATGAAGACATGCACGGAACAGTTTGGGATCTCCCCGAAGATCTGCAGCTTTTCGATCCCCCTCGGCGCCACTGTCAACATGGATGGCACCTGCATAAGTCTTACCGTGAGCAGCCTGTTCCTTGCCCGTGCGTATGGCATCGAACTGACGGGCGGGATGCTGCTGTCCTTGGCGGTCACCAATATCCTGCTGTCGCTCGGTGCACCCGGCGTACCCGGCGTCGGCCTGATCTGCCTGAGCGTGGCCTTGAACAGCATCGGAGTCCCCATAGAAGCGATCGCTTTGGTCATGGGCATATATCCGATCATCAACATGTTGAATACCATGTCCATACCACGGGCGATGAAGCGGTATCTCTGGTCGTCGGGAAGATGGAGGACCTGGTGGATACGAAGGTCTATGATTCATAAAAATCCAGCGTACTTTGATAGTATTTACTATCGACAGTGCGCTTTTTTTCATGTATACTATAAAAAATGAACAAAGGAGGACGCGCACCATCACATGATAGTAAGAATTAGATCCGTGAGGTGCGTGGTAAATCGCCTTCGACGATTTCTAAGTTATCTGTAAGGAGGAATAATATGTGGCAGGAAAAAAGTACGAAGTATAATTATCGGATCGTGGAGAATGAAGGCGGCAAAACGCTGACGTACGATCCCACATCCGGTGTTCGATTGCTGGAGGTAGACGGGCTGGCATTCAAAGATCTTGCCAGGACCGGAGAGCTGCTGCCCTATGAGGACTGGCGCCTCTCCGCGGAAGAACGGGCAGAAGACCTGGCCGGACGTCTCAGCATCGAGGAGATCGCGGGCCTTATGTGCTTCAGCGCGCATCAGGTCATGGTGGACAGAGAACTGACGGAGGAGCAGAAAACGTTCCTGAACCAGCATCTGCACAGCATCCTGAATTCCGCCGGCATGATCAATGTGCCGGATGAGAAGCAGATCGCGTGGACCAATTCTCTGCAGGCGTACGTGGAAAGCAAGCAGTGGGGCATCCCCTGCTACATTTCCAGCGACCCGCGCAATGGCCGCGGCGTGGCCGACTGGCCGGGCAATCTGGGCCTTGCGGCGACCTTCGATCCGGCGTTGGCCAAAGAAGCGGCCAAGTGCATGTCCAAAGAACTGCGTGATCTGGGCGTGACCTGCTTCCTGGCACCGCAGGTGGATATCGCCGCCGATCCGCGCTGGTGGCGCGACAGCGGTACTTTCGGTGAGGATCCGGCACTGAGCCGTGATCTGGTCAAAGCATTCTGTGACGGCCTGCAGAGCACCTATGGTCCGGATGGAGAGGACCAGGGCTGGGGCAAGGATTCCGTCACCGCCATGGTCAAGCACTGGACCGGTGAGGGCGCCAGTGAAGGCGGTCGTGAAGCCCATACGGACGGCGGCAAGTACGCGGTCTATCCCAACAATAATTTCGAGGCATTGATGATCCCGTTCGTGGACGGCGCCTTCAAACTGGAAGGCAAGACCGGCATGGCGAAATCCGTCATGAGCAGTTATACCGCTGCCTGGAGCGATGATGGGTCTTTGGGCGAAGTCGTCGGTTCGGGCTTCTCAGACTACAAGATCAACCAGCAGCTCCGTGATCGTTTCGGATTCAAAGGTGCCGTCTGCACCGACTGGATGGTCCTGAACGAAGGCCCGCGTAAGTGCGGCTGGGGCGCTAAGATCGAAAATCCGGACGCAACGCCGGGCGAGCGTGCTTTCTACGCGATCATGGCCGGTGTCGACCAGATGGGCGGCTGCTCCAATCCGCAGGTCCTCATCGATGCGTACAACTATGGCTGTGAAAAAGCCGGCAAGGAAGTGATGGACAAAGCGTTCGCTACGTCCGCCCGCCGTCTGCTGGTCAGCTATTTCCTGACGGGCCTCTTCGAGGATCCGTATCTGGATGAGGAAGCGGTCCTGGCCGACGTCAACAGTGCCGAGAAACAGGCTGCGGCGCTGAAGGCGCAGGTCAAGAGCGTCGTCATGCTGAAGAACGAGAACGGGGCGATCAAGAAACAGGATAAGCGCCTGAAAGTCTATGTGCCGGCGATCTACAATGGTCCTTACTGGAACCTGCCCTTCATGGGTGACGTGACCGAGCATCCGGCTTCCGTATCCTATCCGCTGAATCTGGAGACCGCGAAGCAGTTCTTCGACGTGGTCACCGACAAGGTCGAGGGAGACCAGATCACCCGTCTTACGGAGGAAGAGCTGGCAGACTGCGACCTGTTCATCATCGGGGCGAAGGAGCCGGAGAACTCCAACCCGCAGGACGGCCGGGACAAAGAAGGCAACTTCATCCCGCTGACCCGTCAGTATGGTCCGTACGTGGCGGATGGTCCGAACGTACGTAAGGTCTCCATCGCCGGCGATATCCTGCCGGATGGCACAAAGCAGAACCGCAGCTATTTCGGACGTGCGGCTTCCTGCATCAACGGCGATCAGCTGCCGCAGATCCTGGATCTGTCCGAGAAGGCGAAGAAGCTCGGCAAACCGTCCGTCGTCGTGATGATCATGGGCAAGCCCATGTGCTTCCATGAATTCGAGCCTTCGGTCGATGCGATCCTGGTCACCTTCGCGCAGGCGCTGGAACCCGGTGCCGGCGGTGCAGCCGCAGCGATCTGCCGCATCATCGCGGGACTGGACGAGCCGTCCGGTCTGCTGCCGATGCAGATGCCGAAGGATATGGATGACGTGGAACAGCAGCTCGAGGACACGCCGCGTGACATGGCCTGCTACACGGATTCCGTCGGTCACAAGTATGATTTCGCGTATGGCATGGATTATGCCGGTGTCATCTGCGACGAACGTGTCAGGAAGTACAGCGCAGCGCCGCTGACAAATGTAGAATAAGTGCCATTACAATTTGTAAGGCTTCTTATGCCTGAGGCACTTAATGAACCGCTGCCGCGGTTTTGACACATTTCAGAATTGATAAGGAGAAGAGCTTATGTTCAATGTAAAAGCAGTCATTTTTGATCTGGACGGCGTCATTTGCTTCACCGACAAATATCACTATCTGGCATGGAAAAAGCTGGCGGACCGGCTGGGCATCTATTTCGATGAGCAGATCAATAACCGTCTGCGCGGCGTCTCCCGTATGGCCAGCCTGGAGATCATCCTGGAGCGCGCTGACAAGGCGTACACCCAGGAGGAGAAGGAGGCTTTCGCGGAAGAAAAGAACACCGACTATCGGGAGTACCTGATGACCATGTCTCCGGCGGACCTGAGCGATGAGGTCAAGACGACGCTGGACGAGCTGCGTGCCAGAGGTTATCTGCTCGCCATCGGTTCTTCCAGTAAGAATACCAAACTGATCCTCGATAAGATCGGCCTGGGCACATACTTTGACGCGATCGCTGATGGCAACGACATCACGCATTCCAAACCGGATCCGGAAGTGTTCCTGTGCGCAGCGGCCAAGCTGGGTGTACCCGCGGCGGACTGCGCTGTCGTGGAAGATGCTCTGGCCGGCATCCAGGCAGCGAAAGGCGGCGGAATGATCGGCCTGGCCCTGGGCGGCGATGCGGATCATTGCGGACTGGAGGACTATGATCTGAATGGGTTCGGCGATCTGCTGAACGTACTGTAAAAAGGCAGGGACCCGCTCCTGGAAGCGGGTCCTTATCGTTTTTCCGGTAAAAGAAATTTTCGCTTTACCCTCTTGAACTGGTGAAGTGTTTTGGCTATACTATGAGGCAAGAAAAAGCATCCGTGGATGCTGAAAAAACAAGGAGGAGCAAATGGAGCAATTCTTAAGCAAACTACAGGATCTCGGCGTGAACGTCGGCGGAAAGATCCTTCTGGCCCTGGTCGTCTATATCGTTGGCCGCATCGTGATCAAGAAACTCGTCAAACTGCTCGGCAAGATCAAGAAGCTGGATGAGCTGGATCCTACAGTCCATCGTTTCATCGTCAACTTCGTGAAGGTCGGCCTGTTCGCGATATTGATCATCTCGATCATCACCATCCTGGGCGTACCTATGGCGTCCATCATTGCGGTGCTTGCTTCCGCAGGTCTGGCCATCGGCATGGCGCTGCAGGGCTCTCTGTCCAACTTTGCGGGCGGACTTATGCTGCTGATCTTCCGTCCCTTCAACGTGGATGATTACATCGAAGGCGCCGGCGGAGCTGGTTTCGTCAAGAAGATCGCCCTGTTCTACACAGAGATCCTGACGATCGACAACCGAACCATCATCATCCCGAACGGCCCGCTCATGAACGGCAACATCATCAACTACACCAAAGAGGGCAAACGCCGTGTGGATCTGGTTTTCGCCACCGCGAAGAGCGAAGCGCCGCAGAAGGTGCAGGACATCATGAAGGAAGTCATGGCCAAGAACGAAAAGGTCATCTCCGACCCGGCGGAGCCGTTCGCGCAGGTCAGCGGCGGTACGAATGAAGCTATGGAGTTCACGGTCCGTGCATGGTGCGCGACTGCGGATTACTGGGACGTCTATTTCGGCCTGATCCAGGGCATCGTAGAAGCACAGGGCGAAGCCAGTGTACAGGCACCTGCTGTTCGTGTCATCACTGAGGAAAAACCGAAGGAATAAGAGAAACTGAATTGGAAAGAGCCGTGGAATAACGATTTGTTCGTTATCCCACGGCTTTTTGAGTAGAATTACGTTCTGAATTTTGTCTGTTTTATTTCTGACAGTAATGGAATCGGGCACTTTACGTTCTAAATCTGGTTTTGTTTTTCTAGACCGTAACAGCTTCGAACACGTTACGTCTCTTTTCGGACTTTTTCATTTCAGACCGTAATGATTACGCCCTGGATCTGAATATTTACAAATCAGGACGTAATCAGACGGAACTCATTACGTCCTAAATATGATCTATGAAGTATAGACCGTAAAGGCTCTCAAAACTTTACGGTCTGAATTTGAAATCCTCAAAACAAAACGTAACATACAGAAATACATGTGCGTTGGAGGCAAAGGAGAGCAATTTCACCCCCTCTTTATTGACAGGCTTGATGGGAGCGGAGTACAATCACAGCAGAAAACGAAGGAGGCATGGATATGAGCATCCTAAGAGAGATGACCGGAAAGGTCTGGGACCTGATCGTGGTTGGCGGCGGTCTGACCGGTGTCGCGGCGGCGGTGGCTGCCAGACGAGAGGGCCTGGACGTGCTGATCGTTGAAAAAGCGGGTTTCCTTGGCGGGGCGCCTGGCACCTTGCTCATCAATCCTTTCATGCCCTATGCAACGACAGTCGATGGCAAGCGGTTCGAGCTGAGCCGCGGCTTCTTCACGGAGTTGCGAGGCCTGCTGAAGGAAGCCGGCGGATATGTGGACGGCCGTGAGGATATCCATGAAGAATACGTCAAACTGGTGCTTGACCGTTTGGTCTGGAAGGAAGGCATCCAGCCGTTGTTTCACGCGGTGCTCTGCGGCGTGGAGCAAGAAGGAGAGCACCTTACCGCGGTCCGGGTCGTGACCAAGGCGGGCATCCTGACGTTCCGTGGCAGATATTTCATCGATGCCTCAGGGGATGCGGCACTGGCCGTGATGGCGGGCTGCCCATATCATCTGGGACGGCCGGACGGGTTGTGCCAGCCCATGACACTGTGTTTCCGCATAGGCAACGTCGACATCTCGACCTTCCAGAAACACCGGCAGGAGATGCAGGAAAAATACAAGCAGTTCCAGGCAGAAGGAAAGATCAAGAATCCGCGAGAGGACGTGTTGATCTTCCACACGCTGGTGGATGGCGTGCTGCATTTCAACACCACCCGCGTGGTGAAGCATGACCCGACAGATCCTTTCGATGTGACGGAGGCAGAGATGATCGCGCGGGAGCAGATGTTCGAGATGTATGATTTTCTGAAAAACAATTGTCCGGGCTTCGAGCACAGCCAGCTCCTGTATTCCGCCGGAGAGATCGGCGCGCGGGAGAGCCGCATGATCGATGGCGAATATCTGCTGACAGAGACCGATCTGCGCGACTGCGTGCAGTTCGAAGACGCCATCGCTGCCGGAAACTATGACATCGACATCCATAATCCGGAGGGCAGTGGTACGTCTCATTATTACTTCCCGGAAGGCACATGGTATACGATCCCGTATCGCAGCCTGCAGCCGCGTGGCGCGGATAATCTGCTGGTGGCCGGCCGCTGTATTTCATCGACGCATGAAGCGCAGGCCAGCTATCGCATCATGCCGATCGTGGTGACGCTGGGCCAGGCAGCAGGGACAGCCGTGGCGCTGGCGGCGCGGGATGATATCGGAGTCAAAGAGATCGATGTGCGGAAACTGCAGGAAACGCTCGTGCAGAACGGTGCGTTCATCGGTATTTGACATAAGGAGGAGCGAAGGAAGTATGTTGTTTGAAAAGAAGGATACTGTCTTGTTCATCGGAGATTCTATCTCGGATTATGATCGTGCCCGTCCGGTAGGGGAAGGGTTGTTCAATGCCTGGGGCCAGAGCTATGTAGCCTGTGCCGGCGCGCTGTTGGGCTGCATGTACCCGGAACTGGGTCTGCGCGTCATCAACATGGGCATCAGCGGCAACCAGGTGCGCGACCTGAAGGAACGCTGGCAGACCGACGTTTTCGACCTGAAGCCGGACTGGGTCAGCGTGCTGATCGGCATCAACGACGTGTGGCGCCAGTTCGACAGCCCGCAGATGCCGGAGACCCACGTTTCCCCGGAGGAATTCGAACAGACCTATGAAGAGTTGATCCGGGAGACCCTGCCGCGTGTCAAGGGTATGATCCTCATGACACCTTACTATATGGAGACCAACACCCGCGATGCCATGCGTGCGCGGATGGATCAATATGGAGCCATCGTGAAGGAACTGGCGCTGAAATACGATCTGACCTTGGTGGATCTGCAGGCCGGCTGGGACCGATTGTTCCAGCACATGCACTCCACGAACATCGCCTGGGATCGTGTGCATCCCAACCAAACCGGCTGCATGTACATTGCCAAACAGTTCCTGGCGGCCGTTGGAGCGGAGCGATGCTGACGTCTGCACTGCAGTTCGGCATGCCGACGCTGATCGAGAACCGGACCCTGGAGGATAATATCGCTCTATGCAGGGACCTCGGCCTGAAGTTCATCGAATTGAACATGAACTTTCCGGAATACCAGGTGGAGCAGCTGGAGCAGACCGAACGGCTGACCGCTCTTGCGGAAGAGGCAGGCATCTACTATACCATCCACCTGGATGAAAACCTGAATATCGCGGACTTCAATCAACTGGTATCGGAGGCCTATCTTGAGACCGTGCGGCGGACCATCGCGGTGGCGAAAGAATTGCTGCCGCTGCGCGACAGGTTCGGGGACCGTGCGCAGCCCTTGGTGATCAATATGCACATGCATCACGGCATCTACATCACACTGCCGGACCGCAAAGTGCAGATGTATGACCGGGATCTTGACACATACCTCAAGTCATTTGCCCGGTTCCGCACGCTGTGTGAAGCATGGATCGGTGATAGTGATATCGTGATCGCGGTGGAGAACACCGACGGATTCCGCGGATATGAGCAAAAGGCCATCGAGCTTCTGCTGGAAAGTCCGAAGTTCGGTCTGACCTGGGATATCGGGCATTCTAAGGCCGTGGGAGAAGTGGACGTTCCGTTCCTGGAGGAACATGAGGACAGGCTGGTCCATTTCCACATCCATGACGGATCTCAAACACCGCCGCGCAACCATCTGGCGCTGGGAGACGGCGAGATCGATCTTACGGCACGGCTTTCGTTGGCAAATCAAAGGCATGCCCGCTG
>JAFVHC010000212.1 GCA_017474705.1 Bacillota bacterium | reverse complement strand
CTTGTTCCTAGGGGAAACCATGTCCCAAAGGACCGGTCACCCGGATGTTATCACCTTCTGCCTTGGATGAGATCTCCTCTGGACCCTTTCCTACGACAGCGTAGTTAAGGGATAATGTCCCTTCCGCCGGATCGGCGTCAAACAGGCTGATCGGCCGGGGAAGGAGCTTGTCCTTCGAAGAGCAATAGATATCCACGAATTGGCCCGGAAGGGCTTCCTGGGCCATCTGCGGGGCGTACAGGACCATCTGGAAGATGTCTGGACTGAGTTCTTCTTGTGAAATGATAGTAAATGTATCCGTGATCATGCGTGCAGTGCTCCCCACAAGTCTTTCTGCATATCGATGACTGCTGCACGAGAGGCAAGCGCAAAATCTTCAGGAGCGAAACACTCTTTATATTTCGCGCTCTGCCAGGCGCCGATGATGCCACGTGATGAATTGACGATCGCGCCGATGCCGTCCTCGTTGAAGCACCCCGCCAGATCCTGGGCTGTCGCTCCCTGCGCTCCGTAACCCGGCACGAGGAAAAATGTATGCGGCAAAAGTTTGCGCAAACGCACTCCCTGCTCGGGATAAGTCGCACCGACCACGGCACCAACATCGGAGAAACCGTATTTCCCACGGAACTCTTCGCCCCATGCCTCGATCCGCAGACCGACTTTTTCATATAAAGGCATACCATCCACCAGCAGATCCTGGAATTCACCACCACCCGGGTTGGACGTCTTGCATAGAACGAACATACCGCGGTCGAAGGTCCGCATAGTCTTGAAAAACGGTTGGATGGAATCCGAACCCAGGTACGGGTTCAGCGTGATCATATCCTCATCAAAAGCCGAAAAAGTATCTCCCTCCACATCAGTGGCACCGATATGGGCGGTCGCGTAAGCTTCTGCAGTAGACGCTATATCGCTGCGCTTGATGTCACCGATGACGATCATGCCTTTTTCTTTAGCGTAACGCACCGTCTCGATGAAAGCCTGCATGCCTGCTGCTCCAAGGGTTTCGTACATGGCGATCTGCGGCTTCACCGCCGGAACCAGATCGTAAACAGCATCGATGATCGCTTTATTGAACTTAAGGAAAGCTTCGGCGGCGCCTTCCAGTGTCCTGCCGTATTCTGCATATGACGCTTCTTTTATATGTTCCGGGATCATTCCCAGACGCGGATCCAGCCCTACGACCGTGGGATTCTTAAGTTCCGTGATCCTGTCAATCAATCGATCGATCATAATACTATCTTTCCTTCCTGATAAACGATTTGGCCGTTATAGATCGTCGTATGGACCCGTCCATACACTCTCCATCCATGGAACGGGGTGTTGCGTCCCATCGTCTCAAACTTCGATTTGTCGATGGTCCAGGGGGTATCCGCATCGATCAGCGTGATATCCGCTGGCGCTCCGACTTTGAGCGTTCCCTTCTTTCCGCCGAGGATCCGTCCCGGCGTCGTACTCATCCGATCGATGAGTTCCAACGGTGTCAACAGACCGGTCTTTACCAAAGCTGTGACCGAAACCGGCACTGATGTCTCCAGGCCGACGATCCCGTTGGCGCTCTTCTCCAAGCCGAGATTCTTTTCATTCTCATGATGCGGTGCATGATCCGTCGCGATGGCATCCAGTGTTCCATCCTGGAGCCCGACGATCATGGCGGCAACGTCTTCTGAAGAACGCAGCGGCGGATTCATCTTGTAATTCGCATCATTCTTCCAGATCTCGGAATCGTCCAGAGCGAAGTGATGCGGCGCTACTTCCGCCGTTACAGGAATGCCGTGCGCCTTTGCTACGCGGATGATCTCCGCACTGTTGGCCGTCGAAACATGGCAGATATGCAGCCGGCAGCCGGTGCGTCCCGCCAATTGGATGTCACGGGCTGTCAGCACCTCTTCCGCGATCGGATCCAAAGCAGGAAGGCCCAAGGCTTTCTGCGCGTCACAAGGCGATACACATCCATGCGCCAGATTCGCGTCTTCGCAGTGATCGAAGATCGGCAGATCCAAATCTTTTGCCTGCAGCATGGCCTGTTTCATGAGATCAGCGTTCATCACGGATTTCCCGTCTTCGGACAAAGCGCAGATCCCTTCCTCTGCCATTCCTTGGATATCTGCCAAAACTTCTCCATTCTGTCCACGGGTGATCGCGCCGATGATCTTAAGATCCGTAACAGGTGTTTTGGCGGCTTCAGACCTGATATAACGCACGACTTCGACGCTGTCCACGACGGGCTTCGTATTGGGCATCGCACAGACTGTGGTGAAACCTCCTGCTGCGGCAGCCCGCATACCTGTCGCGATGGTCTCTTTATATGTCAGCCCAGGATCACGGAAATGGACGTGCAGATCGATCAGACCGGGCGTCACCCAAAGTCCTTGCGCATCGATGATCTCCTCATTTTGTGGCACAAGAGATGGTCCGATCTCGGACACGATCCCATCTGTGACCCTCAGATCCAGCACCGCGTCAAGGTTGACTGACGGATCCAGGATCCGGCCATTACGAATCAAATAGTTCACAAAGATTCCCTTTCTTACGACACATGCTGTAAACTAACCCTTTTGTTATCAGCATGTGATCTTAACGCCGTCTGTACCCTGTCGTAAAATCGACTTCATTCCTGAGCGGTGTTCCCTTCGCCAATGCTTCCAGATTATCACCGCAGATCCGCACGATCCGCTCGAACGTCTCCGGCAGATGGAAGCCACCGGAGATATGGGGCGTGATCAGCAGATTCTTGCACTGCCACAACGGACTGTCCTTCGGCAACGGTTCCGGCTCCGTGACATCGATACCGGCACCGCCCAAGGTACCATTCTGCAAGGCTTCATACAAAGCCGCAGGATCGATCGCAGTACCACGGCCCACGTTCAACAAAAACGCGCCGGGTTTCATCATCCGGAAGACCGACTGATCCACGATATGATAGGTGGCCGGCGTGCCCGGCAGGCTCATAGCGATGATATCCGCCTGCGGCACATACTTCTTGAAGTTTTCTGTCGTGTCGATCTCATCCACATACGAAGGTTTTTCACCGCCCGTACGGCGGATCCCGATGACGTGACTGCCCAACGCTTTCATACGCGCGGCAAACTCGCCGCCGATATCACCTAGACCCAGGACCAACGTAGTGGAACCGTAGATCGAGGTCACTCCTCCGGCATCCTCCCATTTGGTTTCCTTCTGTAAGTCGTGATATCTGTCCAGCTTCTTCATAAGCATAAGCAGCATGGCAAGCATATGCTCTGATATCGCCAGCCCATAAGCACCAGTCGCATTGGCCAACCTTGTCTCCGGCGCCAGAACACCTTCCGCTGTATATCCATCCGTACCCGCGCTGTTGAGCTGCATCAGTTTCAAGCTCTTGCAGGCGGCGAGCATGCGCGGAGGAATATTGCCAAGGATCACGTCGGCATCAGCCAGCATTTCCTCATTGACTTCTTCGGGAGAACTATATATGAATTCCGCATCGGCCTTGCTTTTCAAAAAAGCCTTATGCCATTCGTTCAGCGGCAGAACGGAAATGACTTTCATTCTGACAAACTCCTCTCCAGAATGGCAGCAAACTGCCGTAAATACTTCTCATCTTCTTCAGTGAATCTTCCGATCAGCGGGCTGTCGATGTCCAGGACACCGATCACCTTGCCGTCAACATGCAGCGGAATAACGATCTCGGAATTCGATGCACTGTCACACGCGATGTGGCCCGGAAACTGATGTACGTCGCAGACACGCTGCACCTGATCCTCTGCGACCGCTGTGCCGCACACGCCCTTGCCTACCGCGATATGCGTGCATGCGACCTTACCCTGGAACGGACCCAACTGCAATTCTCCATCGCGCATCAGATAGAATCCTGCCCAGTTCAGATCCTCCAATGTGTCATATAATAATGCTGAAGCGTTGCTCAAAGTCGTAACGGACCAGTCCTTCCCGTCCAACAAACCTTCTGCCTGCAGCCAAAGCTGCTCATAATCCGCCATGTACTTCCTCCAAATGACTTTAGAAAACCTCAGGATCCGGTGAACAGACCCTGAGGTTTTGATTTGTTAGGCTATGACTGTAAAGATTACAGCTGCGGACCAGCGGCTACCAGAGCCTTGCCGGCATCGTTACTCGTGTACTTCACGAAGTTCTTGATGAAGCGGCCAGCCAGATCCTGAGCCTTCGCTTCCCACTCAGCGGCATCCGCATAGGTGTCGCGCGGGTCGAGGATCGCCGGATCTACACCAGGCAATTCGGTCGGAACTTCAAAGTTGAAGAACGGGATCTCCTTGGTGGGAGCGGTATTGATGGAACCATCCAGGATCGCATCGATGATACCGCGGGTATCTTTGATGGAGATGCGCTTGCCGGTGCCGTTCCATCCGGTGTTGACCAGATACGCTTTCGCGCCGACTTTTTCCATCTTCTTGACCAGCTCTTCCGCATACTTGGTCGGATGCAGTTCCAGGAACGCCTGACCGAAGCAAGCAGAGAACGTCGGGGTGGGCTCGGTGATGCCACGCTCGGTACCAGCCAACTTCGCGGTGAAACCGGACAAGAAGTAGTACTTCGTCTGTTCCGGAGTCAGGATGGAAACCGGAGGCAGAACGCCGAACGCATCAGCAGACAGGAAGATGACATCCTTCGCATCCGGACCAGCGGAGATCGGGCGGACCTTCTTGACGATCTTGTCGATATGCTCGATGGGGTAAGAAACACGGGTATTCTCGGTGACGGACTTGTCGGCGAAGTCGATCTTGCCGTTCTCGTCGACCGTAACGTTCTCCAGCAGCGCATTGCGGCGGATCGCGTTGTAGATATCCGGTTCGGATTCTTTGTCCAGGTTGATGACCTTGGCATAGCAGCCGCCCTCGAAGTTGAAGACGCCGTTGTCATCCCAGCCATGCT
This sequence comes from Bacillota bacterium, assembly GCA_017474705.1. GTDB lineage: Bacteria > Bacillota > Clostridia > Lachnospirales > Bianqueaceae > RUG159. The sequence goes on along the minus strand of JAFVHC010000212.1, from coordinate 259 downwards.
CGTCATCACCGATCAGCAGACGCTTAGGATCAGTGGACAGCGTGGTCTTGCCGGTACCGGACAGACCAAAGAAGATGGCGGTGTTCTCGCCGTTCATATCGGTATTCGCGGAGCAATGCATGGAAGCCATGCCCTGCAGCGGCAGATAGTAGTTCATCATGGAGAAGATACCCTTCTTCATCTCGCCGCCATACCAGGTGTTCAGGATGACCTGCTCACGGCTGGTGATGTTGAAAGCAGAGCAAGTAGAAGAATTCAT
>JAFVHC010000211.1 GCA_017474705.1 Bacillota bacterium | reverse complement strand
TTCATGAATCTGATCCGCGGTACGGGAGCGGCGAAGGAGAGCCTCATCGCGAATCTGGCAGGCTGCCTCATCAATATCATCCTGGATCCGCTGTTTATCCTGGTTTTCCGCTGGGGCGTGCAAGGTGCGGCCCTGGCCACCGGGATTGGCAATTGCTTCAGCGCACTCGTCATTTTCGCATGCATCTGGAAAAACAAGAATACCTTCTCGCTGAAGATCTCAGATGCGAGGCCGCAGGCAAAGTTGGTAGGACAAGTGTTCATGCTTGGCCTTCCTCTCGCAGCCAGCACGATCCTGATGAGCGTAACAGGGATCCTCATGAACAATCTGCTGGCTTCTTATGACCAGATCGCTGTAGCAGCGCAAAGCATTGCATCCCGTGTCGGACAGATGAGTTCCATGGCGGCCATGGGGATCTGCATGGGCATGCAGCCGGCCATCTCCTACAATTTTGCAGCGCAAGATCATGAACGGACCACGGAGATCCTTAAGAAGACCGCTTTGGTTGCCATGATCATCGGGATCGTCATCGCTTTGCTTTGCATCGTTTTCCGGGACACGATTCTTGCGGGATTCATCAAAGACGAAGCAGTCATCCGGGTGGGACGCGTCGCTTTGATCGCGAATGTGTGCATGGCACCGGTCTCCGCTATCTATCAGATGCTGACCACTTATTTTCAGTCCACAGGCCGTGCAGGGTATGCAACAGCCTGTTCCATCCTGAATAAAGGTGTTTTCTTCGTACTCATGATGTATGTGCTCGGCGCGGTTTTCGACATGTATGGGATCTTCTTCTCCAGGGCGGCAGCGGAACTGTTGAGTTTGATCGCCGGGGTGATCATGGTCGTGCATGTGATACATATGCCAAGAGAAGATTGAATCAAGTTGTGGAGGATCAAGGATCCTTGAGCATACAAAAAAGTGAGACAGTCTCTGCTGTCTCACTTTTGTTTTTTGGCTGCGTGCCATATCAATACTCTGTAAAAGGTACGTATTTCTTTACGAAAGCATCCACTGGGGATTTGCCTTCGAATGGTGTCTCACCGACCATCTTGTTGACCAGTTCATCCACGACCAGCGGAGAAGAGGAGTAGCAGTTGACCAAGGTCGAGATGCGCGGAGCGTCGATCAGATGATAGGGGTTGTCGATCGAGACCATGATATTAGGTACATCGTGGATCATGGATGTGATGGTCACGCGGGTGCCGGGCCAGGAGATGCGGGCGGCGGAATCCGAATTGGAAGTCGCCACATTCATAAAGTAGATGATCGCATCGTACTGCTTCTTGAATTCCTTGATCTTAGATTTGCCGATCAGCTGCATCTGCTCCGGTGAACCGTCATACAAGGTCACGTTGAAGCCTTTTTCTTCCAGATCCTTCACGAACCGTGGGACGAAGACGCCGGTGCGGGCATTGTGATAGTTCGGCTCGACGATGATCGGGATCACGTACAGGTTCTTTTGCTTCTCGGGGTCCAGCGGCAGGACGTTGTTGACGTCTTTGACCAAAGTAATACCCTTGCGAGCGGTCTCTACAGCGAATTGCTGGTTTTCTTTATTGCCGAAGATCGTGAGTTTCTCTTCCGGCGGGATGATGGTACCGTTCGCTTTCTTTTCATGCAGATGGAGTTTTGCTTTCAGACCAAGGATACGTTCCAGTGCCTCGTCGATCCGTTCCTCCGTCAGGATGCCGTTCCTGACGCCTTCCTTCATGGACTCAAAGTCTTCTTCCAGATCACGGGTGAAGAGGAAGATGTCGGCGCCGCTGGCGATGGAAGTGGGCACGGCGATGTTGCGCGGCAGCACGTCGGTAAAGCCGGACATGCCGGACGCGTCTGTGATCAGAAGGCCGTTGAAGCCCATTTTCTCGCGCAGCAATTGGATGTTCAGTTCTTTGGAAAGGCTGGCGGGCAGGATATCCTTATCTTCGGTCTCGGGGCTGAAGTACTTCGTATAGGCCGGCTGGGTGATATGGACCGTCATGATGGTCTCCATACCATCGTCGATCAGGGCTTGATAGATCATACCATAGGTCTTGTCCCACTCTTCAACAGAAAGCGAGTTCACGGAAGAAAGGAAGTGCTGATCACGGAAATCCACACCATCACCGGGGAAGTGTTTCGCGCAGGGCAGGATGCCACCATCGCGCATGCCTCTGGCAGCCGCCAGGGCAAATTCCTTGACTTTCTCCGGATCCGAACCGAAGGTGCGGACGTTGGTGATGGGGTTGAAGGGGTTCATGTCAATATCGACGACGGGGCCGAAGTTCCAATGCGCGCCGACGGCAGTGCATTCCTCACCCATGATCTTACCGCCCTTGTAGGCCATTTCCAGGTCATCACCGGCGGCGACCAGCATTTCCATACCATATTCGGTACCATCACTGATCATGTTGAAGGAACCACGGTCCAAATCACCGGCAATAAGCAGCGGGATATCATAATGTTCCTGCAGCTTGCCGATCGTTTCCCGGATCGCCTTTGAGGGCATGGAACGATAGAGTACGCCGCAGGGTTTGATGCCGATCTTTTCAAAGAAGGCGATCTGCTCGTCAGCAGGCATGACGGCCATGGGCATGAACAGCTGGCCGATCTTGTCATCGAGCGGCATGCTTTCGATGGTTTCTTTGACCCAGGCGATCTGCTGATCATCCAGGTAATAAGGTTTTGCTTTAAGGTCCACTTTCATATGCAACGCACCTCCATATCAGTTTGATGTTATTGTACAATAGATCTCTGTGACTGACAACTGATTTTCCTTGCATTTAGCGGAGGTTTAGGGTTATAATTTCCGCAAGTCAAATAAACGTGCAGGAGCAGCTATGGATATCCAATACCTTTTAGTTTTACAAAGCTTCCGGGATCTGATCCATGACGCTTTGACCGGTTTCATGGAGATGATCTCGCTGTTTTCAGTCACCTATCTGATCATCGTACCGGCGGTCATCTACTGGTGCGTACATAAGAGGAGCGGACTGTATACCCTGGGTTCTTACACAGTATGTGTGGCATTCAATGCGGTGCTGAAATTGATCGCCTGCGTGTATCGGCCGTGGATCCGCGACAGCCGGGTCATGCCTGCCGGAGATGCCATCGATACAGCGACCGGATATTCTTTCCCCAGCGGACACACCGCGACGGCCGCGCCGATCTATGGCGGACTTGCGATCAGCGCCTGGAAAAAGATGCGGTGGGTCTCCGTCTGCTGTATCGTCATGATAGTGCTGACAGGGTTTTCCCGCAATTATCTGGGCGTCCATACGCCGCAGGATGTGCTTGTGGCACTGACCATCGGAGGATGCACATTGTTTGCCATGGACCGGCTGTTCCGGTATCTTGAAAAGAAACCGGAAAAAGGAGTACTATTTCCTTGCCGCCGGGGTGATCCTTGGGTTTGGCGCGATCATTTTCGTGGTTCACAAGCCGTATCCAATGGATTATGTGAACGGAAAGCTGTTGGTGGATCCGCAGCGGATGATGAAGGATGGCTTCGGTGACGTTGGGATGATGATCGCGTTCTGTATCGGCCGGTTCATCGAGAAGACGTGGATCCGGTTCGAACCGGTCCTGACAAAACGGACTGCCGTGGCGGCTCTTGTCGGCACCGTGCTCTTGTTTTTCATGATCGAGTCGATGGGGACGCCGCTGAAGGATCTGCTGGGTCTGCACTGGGGCACCTTCGCGGACAACGTCATCACGATCTTGTTTATCACGGCTGTTTGGCCGATCGTTATGAAACACACACAAAGAAAGGAGCAAACAACATGTTGATTCAGCTCATAGTCGAACTCGTAGTCGGCGGCCTTTGCGGTTATGCCGCGATGCGGATCATGAAAGGAAATGCCAGCAGCATACTGCTGAATGTGATCCTGGGCGTCATCGGCGGTATTGTCGGGGGCATCATAGGTAATCTGTTGGGCATCGGCGGCGGATGGATCAGCGGGATCGTACTTACGATCGCTGGTGCCTGCCTGGTGGTCTGGCTGTACAGAAAATTCTTTTTGAAGTAATATAAGGGGAAAAGGGACTGCAACTGCAGTCCCCTTTTTTCTTCGATTTTTAGAAACTCATGCACAATAAAGCATTTTATCGATTTATGCATGTATTCGATTTTTGTAAAGCAAAGCATTTTCATGCCTTTTGATTCTGTATCGCAGAATGTGTATGTAATTGAAGCTGTATATACTTCGTTTTTAGGGTTGTAAAGGTGGAATCAACCCTCGTTCAGCGGTTTTACAGAAAGAAATACATACATATTGGATCGGTTTTTCAAAAAGAGCATGAAAAGTCAGAAAAATGTGAAACGAAGATACATGCATAATTCGGGTTTTTTAAGCAAAGGGCATGAATTTTGCAAAAAAACTCATCAACAATGAGAGTATTAGCAGTTTCAACGAAGAAAAGGCCTGTCCATATGGGACA
>JAFVHC010000021.1 GCA_017474705.1 Bacillota bacterium | reverse complement strand
GCATCGGTAAGATCGACCCACCGCGTGCCATAATGCGCACCGTTCTCCTGTGGCATCGGGTAATTCTCGAACATCTTGTCCACATCCGTCTCGTACAGCGCACACGTGGTGCTCAGATGCTTGTCGATGTAGGACTCTTCCGGACCATATCCGAAATATGCTACCTGATCCATGTAGGAAGGCATGGTCAGCTGCACACCGAAGCGCGGCAGGAAGAAACCGACCGGGCCTTTTCTATGCTGGAAGATCTCCTGCTCCTCCACCTGGACTTCGGTGGTAAGTTCCAGACGTCCGGAGGGATATACTGTCCAGCGGGCTTTTCCTGTCAGGATCGGCTTCAAGGATTCTGTGCCCATGGCAAAGTCTACCATGAAATGCAGGCGCGTAGGCCGCTCATCGTAGATCTTCGTGCCTCGGACCAGCATGCGGGCCTCATCGATGCCGAAGCGATCCCAATACGGCCGCATCTCGCGATCATTGTCGAGCGACGGTCTGGCGATGACGAAAGTCGTGGTTTCTTTCAACAGTTCCACATTATTGTATTTCAGAGAGGTGAAACCACCTTTGCCCAGATGGAATGCATATTCGAAATTCAGGCCATGGATGTAGACGACGTTGGTCTTTTTCCAGATATCCAGAGCGGAATGGCGATGCGTACCCGCAGCACGGAAATCCTGCGCAGGCGCGTTTTCGCACAGCAGGAACTGCTTCTGCATAAGGATATGTCCGGCTTTGGCCCATGCAGTGGAACTCTTGCTGAGAGCCCTCACTGTCAGATACCAGGTGCCTTCCTCTTCCGGCACTTCAGGTACAGCGATGGCAGCAGTCTGTCCCGGCTCCAGCACGGGAACGTTCAGCATGCCTTCTTTGACCAGGACACCGTCTTTTTCGATCTCGTAGGTGAAGTACATATCTTCCGTGGTCGTAAAATCATAGCGGTTCAGAACACTCAGCTGACCGTTCTCGCACGTGAATTCCACAGGAGAGATGATATATTTATACTCGTAGAGGCCGCGGCCGGGCGTGCGGTCCGGGAAGACCAGGCCGTCCATACAGAAGTTGCCGCTGTCGGGATGCTCGCCGAAATCACCGCCATAGCCCCAGAAACGCTGTTCTTTCGGTCCGAAATCTTTCGCAGAAGCTACCGGAACGGCATGTTCCAGCATCTGCTTCTTCTCATCGACCGGTGCCTTGGCGTAGATGCTGTGGTCACACCACTCCCAGACACAGCCGCCCATCAGACGCGGCTCACTGTAGATCATATCCCAATAATCTTTAAGATCTCCGGGGCCGTTGCCCATGGCGTGCGAATACTCGCAAAGGAAGTATGGTTTCGTCTGCTTTTTGTCGTTCAGATAATCGCGGACCCAGTAGACCGGATCATACATGCGGCTGGTGATATCCAGGCAGGACTGATCCTTGTCCGGGCCGTGTTTTGCGCCTTCATAATGGATGATGCGGGAATTATCACGGTTCTTGGCCCAGATCGCCATCGCGATGTGATTGTCCCCGTAACAGGATTCATTGCCCAGCGACCAACTGAAGATACAGGGCTGGTTCTTGTCCCGTTCTACCATGCGCTGCATACGATCCATGAACGCGAAGCTCCAGGTCGGATCGCTCTCCAGGCCGAATTTCTGCTCCCAGGCACCATGACACTCCAGATCCGCCTCGTCCATGACATACATACCGTAGCGGTTGCACAGCTCCAGGAAACGAGGATCATCCGGGTAGTGGGAGCAGCGGATCGTATTGATATTGAACCGCTTCATAAGGAAGAGGTCCTCTTTCGCATGTTTCAGCGGCACAGCCGCGCCGAACAGCGGATGGGATTCATGGCGATTGACGCCTTTCAGTTTGATAGGTCTATGATTGATGCAGAAGATGCCGTTCTCTATGGAGACAGTGCGCAGTCCAACGCTGAAAGCCAGGACCTCCGCACCCATGGCGATCTGCAGCTGGTACAGATAGGGATGCTCCGCGTTCCAAAGCTTCGGATCATCGATTTCGAAAGTGAGCACTTTCACGCCCTCACCGCTGTCCTTGGCCACTATGTTTCCGTTCTGATCCAAAAGCACCGCTTCGACCAGATCCTGTGCGTTCTCCATTTCCGCGGTAACGACGACACGGTCCTCCAGATGCAGCTGACGAACGAAGACGTCGCGGATATGTTCTTTTTCGCGGGCCAGGATGTAGCAGTCCCGGAAGATGCCGGAATAGCGGAACGCATCCTGATCCTCCAGATACGTGCCGTCGCACCACTTGAGGACTACAGCGGCCACACGATTGCGGCCTTCATGCAGATACGGCGTGATGCGGAATTCAGACGGCATGCGGCTGACCTGATCATACCCTACGAAAATACCATTGACCCAAAGATATAGGCAGGAATTGACACCTTCGAAGACGATGTACTGTTCTTTGTCGAGCATGAAGTCCGGCAGTTCGAACTCTCGCACATATGCGCCGGTCTCGTTTTCATACGGCACATACGGCGGATCGCAAGGGATCGGGTAATCGGTATCCGTATACTGACACTGACCATAGCCCTTGGTCTGCCAGCAGGACGGCACTGTGATGACGTCCCAGTCGTCCAGGTTGAAAGAAGGCTGCACGAAGTCCTCGGGGACCTCATCGGGGCAGGCGAAAAAGCCGAATCTCCAGCCACCGTTCAGCGATTGGTAATAAGGCGATCTGCTGCGCTTCAGGATGTCCAGCCGCTGCGGATGTTCCGTGCGGGCAAAGGGGATCATGTAAGCGTGATCGGCCTCACGATTCAATGATGTGATACCGGGATCGTTAAAAAAGTCTTGTAAATTCATCGTCGTCCTCTTCTTTCCTGTGGGTGATCCATACCAGACGGTTCTGTTCAGGATTGGGCTCCGGCACCGTGATCAGGTACCTTTCATATGCATTGATGACCTTTGTATTTCCATAAACACGCTCCCGCACGAAATGGCGGCTGTAGTTCGCATGCACGTGGCCATGGATGAGATACTTAGGATGATACTTATCGATAAAAGCCAGGAAACAGTCGAAACCGCGATGCGCCAGATCGTTGGCATCTCAGACTCCATGCGCAGGCGCATGGGTCAGAAGGATATCCACACCCTTGGCACGCCAGAGGGCAAAAGCACGCTTACGGATCCTGCGGGCCATTTCCTTTTCCGTATACATGTTCTGCTCATCCGGGCGATACCGGTAGCTGCCGCCCAGGCCCATGATGCGCACACCTCTGAAACTGACGATCTGGTCCTCGATGCAATCGCACCCGCCGGGTGGTTTGACAGCATAGTGTCCGTCATGGTTGCCGCGCACATACAAGATCGGCACCGTGGCAAGCGTAGCCAGGAAGGACAGATAATCCGCCTTTAAATCGCCACAGGCAAGGATCAAGTCGATTCCTTCGAGCTTTTCCTTCTCGAAATGATCCCATAAATACTCCGATTCCACATCGGCTAACAGCAGGATCTGCACTGGCCTTCCCCCTTTCGAACAAGTAGACAATACATAATTTATAATAGCACAAAAGGCGCGTAATTACAATACTTACGCGCCTTTTACCCGCATATATACATGATATGGTGCATCGGTGACTTCGGCCAAAGGGATCAGAGTATAACGACCGTCCGACCAAACCAAGCACCCCTTCTCTTTTTGCAGTTTTTCAAGGTGGATACATACGGGTTCCGTCTCATCCGAGAGTGCTGCAAGGATGTAGGGCCCGTACTTGAGCACGCCCAGATCCATATCATCTGGTGCCGGTTCAAACGACACGGCCAACGATCTTTCCGCGATGATACTTTCGCCCGCGGCAAACGGGCCATGGAAGATTTGATACGGCGCATCCGGCACACGTACCAGGAGCGTTTTACGGAACTCTTTTGTGAAGCGCACATGCAGGCGAAGTCGGTCCTCCATCCACTCAGTGCAGATATCCAATCCCTCCGGCTGCAGCGTACTATCGATCCATTGCTCGACCCGGACCGTATCTCCCGTCCTGCTATAGATCATCACACCGAAAAGGAAGGAGCTTTCCATCCCCGTCCCATGACAGCAGGAATTCTCATCTTCGAAGGTTTTACGGAATCCACCGCGCAGGGGCATGAAATAGGTGGTCCGACCGGATGCACTCTTCTCGCCCGCGGCCAAAATATGATTGAACAACGTCCGCTCATAGTACTCCATGTATAACGGTTCTGCCTGCCGCAGGTACAGTGCCATCGTCAGCTTCAGCATGTTGTAGGATGCGCAGCTTTCCGCTGTTTTTTCTCCGACTGAACGGTAGATCCAGTCGGCCCGGCGGAACATCTCACCTTCACCTACGCCGCCGATCGCATACGCATGGTGTTCCACAGCCGCCTGCCAGAATCGCTTGGCAGCGGTCTCATAGCACGTCTCTCCCGTCGCCTCATATAACTTGTCGGCACCGATCATCTGCGGGATGTGCTGGTTGGCATGCATGCCGGACAACGCATCGATCCCGGCATACAACGGTATCAGAAGTTTGTCATTGTCAAACAGACGGGCTGCTGTCAGATAGCGTTCATCCCGGGTCAATAGATACAGTCGTGCCAACGCCTCGTTCATACCGCCATACTCGCCTGCAATATACAGACTCCACATGCGTTTGCGTTGGTCAGGAGCCAGGCGGATCAGGCGATCGAACGTCCAGAGGCCCAGCCGCTTTGCGACCTCCAGCGCAAGAGGAAGGTCCACCCATTCATACGCGTCCAAAAGACCGGACAGGATCTTATGCAGTGTATAGTACGGCGCCCAGATCTTCGGATACCGTACCATCTGCTCCAGAAGATCGAACTGTTCTTCCGAATATGCACTCAAAAAGCCTGCGTGAAAGCCCTCCTTGCCAGAGAAAGCATCCTGGCATTCAGCCAACGCCTGGACAAGATACACCGCTCTGTCTCGCAGGCGAACATCCCCGGTGGAGGCATAGGCCAGTGCTATGGCACTTAGGTAATGACCGGTCGTATGGCCACGCAGCAAGCATTGAGGACTGTCCCAACCGATCATAGGTGATGCGCCGCATGTATCCAGTCCGGCAGCCGTCCGGAAGCTATACAATAACCGATCCACATCCTGCGATAGAAGATATGTCTGCATGCGGGCAGCGGCTTCATAAAACGGTGTTCCTTCCGAAAGGCGCACATCGCTTAACGGCACCGCCTGCAAAACCGGTGCCGAGACAGGTGCAGTCTCTTGCGGCTGTATCACCTGGATCTGCAGCCGTACCGGCACTTCTGTACCTGCGATATGACCGGTCTCGCATAATGGACCGACCACCTTGTACGTGCGCAAAGCCCCTGCGTCCCAGATGACGTCCTGCATGCGCACGTCACCCTCTTCCGTCTCCACCGGCAGTGCATAAGGCAGACAAACCAACGTTCCGCACACATAGGACTGCTCCGGAGTTATGACGTTTCGGATCCGAATATCGTTCTTGGCCTCCAGGATATGTACGGTCCAGGAGCGACTCAATACTTCCGTCCCATCATCGAACATCGCTTCCAGCAGGATATCCCGCGCGCCGGTCCCAAAGGGCGGTCGGTGGACCTTACCTTCCGCAGTCAGATATCGTGGATCTGAAGACTTCCATGTGATCTTTGACCCCAGTGCACCTGTGATCGGCAGCATCAGATCGAATTCCACCGTATTCAGATTGCCCAGGTATACAGATGCCGCATCCCGTTCCGCTTTTGACAAAGATTTCATACAACTGTTCCTTTTCTTTTTTGTGGTACTGTGCTATGATACAGGAGCTTTGTAACAACCAAAGAAAGGCCTGATGATCATGTTAGCTTCTTTTCATGCACAAAACAGAGAAACCATGTATACTTCTCTGGAAAACAAATCGATCGCATTGATCTTTGCCGGTCATGCTCCGCTCAAGACCGGCGATGAGAATTATCCTTACTTCGCTGAACGCAACTTTGTGTACCTGACCGGTCTCAAAGATGCAAGCGAAGGCTTCATCCTGATGGCGGAAAAAGATGCTGCAGGCGATACGACTGAAGCATTGTACATCCTGCCGCCCGATGTTCTGAAGGAACGCTGGACCGGCCGCCGTGTCAAACCCGCGGAAGCCACAGAGATCTCCGGCATCGAAGCGATCCGTTATTTAGCGGATTTTGATACTGACTTCCATAAGGCAGCCGCAAAAGCGGAACACTTGTATCTGGATCTGGGCAAGCTTGTCCCGACCGAGCAGGACAACGATGCCTATCGATTTGCCCGCAAAAGCGAGGCACAGTATCCTGCACTCAGGATCCATTCTCTCCGTCCGCAGCTGCGCAGGCAGCGCACCATCAAAGCGCCTTGTGAGATCGACGCCTTGCGCATCTCAGAAGATATCACCCGCGACGGCATCATCGCCATGATGAAAGCAGCAAGACCCGGCATCACAGAATATCAGTTAAAAGCCGAATATGACTATGCTCTGGCGCAGCGCGGCGTCCTTACGCCCGGTTTCCCCTCCATCATCTCCGCCGGGGAAAACAACTTCTGCATCCACTACTACGCTTATACCGGCACGACGCAGGATGGGGATATGGTCCTCAATGACGTCGGGGCGACCTGGGATGGCATGATCTCCGATGTGTCCCGCGGTTGGCCGGTCAACGGACATTTCAACGAGCGTCAGCGTGCCTTGTATACTTGCGTTTATAATACATCCAACTATATGTTCAGCGTCATCAAACCCGGAATGCGCATGGGCGACGTAGACCTGACAGCCCGCAAGTACAACTTTGAACAATTGAAGAACATCGGCTTGCTGGATTCTTATGATGAAATCGGCAAATATATGTGGCACGGCGGCTCGCACCACATCGGATACGACGTCCATGATATCGTCGACTATCGGCCGGACCTCATCATCCAGCCCGGCATGGTTTTCTGCGTGGATATCGGCGTATATGTCGAGGAATGGGGCATCGGCTTCCGTCTGGAGGACAACTGCCTTGTGACTGCAGATGGCTGTGAGAACCTTTCCCGCCATATTCCGCGCAGTATTGAAGAGATCGAAGCCGTCCTGAATTCTTGATCTTTGGCCCCGGGATCCTTTCCCGGGGATTTCTTTGCCCACAACCCTGCTCCCGGATCTTGCGACGGATCGTATTCAGCACCCGTTTCTTATCCGTGCTCCACAGCGGGGCGATGAGCGAACGGCGGCTTCCATCACCTGTCAGACGATGGATCGTCAGCTTGTCACCGATCAAGGCCACACAGTCCGCGACCAGATCCGTATAGGTCTCAAGATCCATCACGGGCACTTTCCCTTCGGCATATTCTTTTGCCAGATCTGTGTCCTTAAGCACATGCAACAGTTGCAGTTTGATCCCTTGGACACCGG
>JAFVHC010000210.1 GCA_017474705.1 Bacillota bacterium | reverse complement strand
GTTAAATAATCACAACTTGTTGTGGCATCGCACATAATCCACCACAATTTCATCCATAAAAATAATACCCCATTAAAAGTTTAAAGTCAATACGTTTTCGGAAACTGTAACCTAAATTTGGTAATCTTGTATGAGATTTGTCAGCAGAGTGTCATTTTTATTCGGATAATGCCTAAATAGGTTAAAAGCTTGTTATTTTTTCTTAAAAAGAATTAAAAATATGTAGTATTTTTCCTTTTTAGAATAAAAATACAGAGGACAATTTCTGTGTATCTGAAACACTAAATCCGTGTTCCGCCTGTACAGAATCCGTGTTCCGCCTGCACGGAATCCGTGTTCCGCCTGCACGGAATCCGTGTACAATAATAAATAATAATATAGTTATATAAATAGAATAAATACAGAGCATTTTTCCGCAAACGAAAAGGGAGACCGACGGTCTCCCGGTTGAGCAGTGCGACCGCCAGGCTCCCATCCGGGTTCTGGGCAGCCAGCACGTCCACCTTATCGTCGCAGCGGGACATGCCGATGCGTACCGCTCCCGGCTGGATATAGCGGGAAAAATGCCCTATGTAATCATAAGTGAGGTTGGTGGCAAAACCGCCGTCATCGTCTGCGATCATGCCGGCTGTGAATCCGCCGGGTACATGACGCGGACCGCCGTCTTTATCCACGCAAAGATTCCATTCGGTCCACCGGTTGGTGCCGGCGTTGAAGTTGCCGATGATATCATGCGCATAAGCTACAGCGTCCTCATATTCCACGTCTTCCGGCGTCCTGCCGTCGGCGAACATGGGGATCATGCTGGTACGGCCGGGCATATGCAGGCCGCAGCACTCGTCCATATACAGGACCTTGCCGGGATAGAGTTCGCTGGTCATCTTGACAGCCTCAAAGTGATCACCGGAGTACCAGTGGAAGGCGATGCCTTCGACCATGGGATCGGTTTCTTCGTCCAGGATCACTTCGGCGTATTCCAGCATGCGCTCCTTGTTATGATCCCAGATGTACAGGCCGACTTTGTCGGACAGACCGCCCTTGACCATCTCGGGATAGAGGTAGTCCCGCAGGAAGGTCTTGAGTTCACCGGCTTCCCAGACACAACTGTCCCAGTTGGTGGCAGCAACGGATTCATTCTGCAGGGAGAGCATGGTCACCGGCACGCCTTCGTCCAGATAGGCCTGCACGAACTTGACCAGATATCTGGCCCAGTCTCCATAATGCTCGGGCTTCAGGCTGCCACCGTTGCAGCGGGAAGGTGTATCATAGTCGATCTGCTGGTTGAAGAATCCGCCATAGGTCGCAGCATCGTTTTTTGGCCGTGCCGGCGGCGTCTTCCATGCTGCCGGAGGCGACCAAGGAGCCAGCAGCACCTGCACCGGCTGATCGGCCAGAGCCAACGCTTCTTTCAGCATGGGCAGGATATACTTGCGGTCGCGGTCCAGAGTAAACGTCTCGAAGTCCGGATCGTTCAGAGGATCGGCGACAGCCTGGTATTCCTCCAGACTGTAATCGCAGCTGTCAACGGACATGCGCAGGAAAGTGACCTGGTTGGAACCTGCTCCAAAATACTTTTTCAAAGCTGCCGCCCGTGTTTCGGGATCCATTTTGCTGAAGAGGTAGGCGCTGGTCTCGGTCATGGCAGCACCAAAACCATCGATCCGCTGATACTGGATCCGTGGATACAGGTTGATGACACCGTTTTCTACATGGTGGGCTTCATCCGCTTCCAGAGTGACAGGAAGCTCCCAGGTAAAGGGGATGCCTTTGCCATGGGCAGCCACGGTGGTATACTGCTTGCATTTCATAGCGTTTTCTCCTTTTTGAGATGGGAACTGCTTATGGCAGCCACCGCATGTGGCATGCTTTAAATTTTCTGCCGCTGCCGCAGGGGCAGGGGTCATTGCGGCCGATCGATCTGTAAGGAGCCCACAGTTGGTCACGGATCCTTTGTTGGATCTGATCCTGCGGTGTGTGCAGAGAAGATAGGCGGATCGCTTCTTTCAGGATGGGCACTGCGAATCCGAAGAAATCCTTCAGACCGGGGCAAAGATAATATTGGCCCGCTTCACCGTCCACGGATCTGGCGAAGCGGTCTTTCAGACAGCCGCCCCGGCAGACTTCCAGATATGGACAAGACCTGCATTCCGCGGTCAGCGCAGCCGTTTTGCTTTCTCCGAAAGATGTGCAAAGGTCGGAGGAGAGCATCTCTTCCAGCGGGGCTTTCGTGATATGCCCCAGACGATAGGCTTCCCGGACAAAATGATCACAGGCATATACGGAACCATCATGTTCGATGACAGGCACCTGCCCGCAGACCGGTGCCATGGTACAGACGGAGGCACTGCCGCCGGCCAGAACGGAGGCCATCTCGGCGAACAGCTGGACCTGTGTCTTTCCCAGATCATGGAAGAACCATTCGATGAAAACATCCTTCAGAAAAGTACCATAGCCAGCGGGATCGGCGGAATCCTTCGTGACAGTCCCTTGTCCGTCGCGCCGCACGATGGGGATGAACTGGATCCATCCGGTACCAAGGCCGCGCAAAGCACGATACACTTCTTTGCCTTGGGTCAAGGTGCGGTCATGTACGGTGCAGAGAAGGTCCGGCTGGATCCCATGGGCGATCAGGCGTTTGGCCGCCTGATGGACTTGTTCATAGGTAGGACGGCCATCCGCCATATGGCGATAGGCATCGTGCACGGACTTCGTACCATCGATGCTCAAGCCCACATCGAACTGATGCGCTGCCAGGAAGTCACAAAAAGCATCATCCAGCAAGGTGCCGTTCGTCTGCAGGTTGTTGATGATGCTCAGTCCTTCCGGACAGTATGTTTGCTGCAGCGCAAGTACCTTCTCATAGTAGCCGATGCCGCAGCCGGCCGGTTCACCGCCATGCCAGGTAAAGGAGAGGACCGGTCCGCGCGCTGCCGTAAGACAGGAGCGGATGGTCTGTTCCAGGATCTCATCTGTCATCGTATAAGCCGGCAGGCCATCTGCATAGGGCGTGTCCAGATAGTAGCAGTAGGAGCAGCGCATATTGCAGAGCGAGCCCACCGGCTTGATCATGACAGCCAAAGACTGTTCGTTCATGATTTCAGGTGCGCATCAAAGAAGGCTTCGACCTTGTTCCAGGAATCCATGGCCTGTTCCTGTCGGTACATAGGCCTGTCATAATACCAGATCCCGTGTCCAGCTCCGTCATAGCGGTAGAAGGTATAGTCCTTTCCGGCATCTTTAAGCAGGGTTTCCAGTCGGTCCACCTCTTCCGGCGACGGATGCTGATCATCGTTGCCGAAGATGCCGAGCATCGGGCAGGCGAGGTCGGCGGTATGGTCGGCCGGCGCATTGCCTTCAGGACCAAAGACGCCGCCGCCCCAACAGTCGACACATGCATCAAAACCATCGACAGTGCAGGCGGCCAGGAACGCGTGCCGTCCGCCGGAGCACATACCGAGCACTCCGACTTTGCCATTGGACTGCGGTGCCAGTTTCAGAAAATCCAGTGATGCCTTGACGTCGCCCATGACCTGCTCGTCCGGGCGTCCGCCGGCTTCACGGGACTTGGCCGCGACTTCGGGCGGCGTACCGGTGCCGACCCGGGCATAGATATCCGGGCAGACGACGGCGTAGCCGTGCTGGGTGAACCGACGGGCCGCCTCACGGCACCATTCATCCCAACCGGGCATATGGGGGATCAGGACCAGTCCCGGATGCGGTCCCGGTGCGAGCGGGCGGGAATAGTACGCCCGGATCGGATCTCCCTGGAAACCGGCCAGGCCGATGGTCTCGGCGATCATGCCTTCATAGGCGCCGGTATTGAGATCATTCCACATTGTTCGATCCTTTCTTCTTTACCTGTATTTGGCAGGTGCATCATCCTTCGCAGACGACGAAAGCCTGGGCCAGATCCGCCTCCGTCGTAATGGAAACGTGGATCTTCTGTACGCCGGCTTCATTCATAAGCGCCTGCAGCGGATCAGTGATATGGACGTAGGGGCTGCCATCTTCATGATTCAGGGTCTCGATGATGCGCAGATCAAAGCCATGCTTCGCCGTATGCGGCGCTAACGCTTTGAATACGGCTTCTTTACTGGCGAAACGGGTCGCCAGGTATTCTTCCGGACGTGCTTTGTCTTCTGCCTGACGCAGTTCCTCGGCCGTGAACAAGCGGGCCAGGGCTCCGGCAGACAGTGTATCCATCGCATGACGGATCCGCGGGATGTGCACGAGATCTGTACCGATTCCGATGATCATTCGTTATTGCCCCCTTTCCGTTTTTATTATATAATACAGGCAGGAAAAAGGTCAACCTGAGAATCATGATTATATAGGATAGAAAACATGCTGAAGATCCAGAATATACGCAAAGAATACATCACGGGCGAATTGAAGCAGATCGCCCTGGACGACGTCAGTCTGGACCTGCGGGACAATGAGTTCGTGGCCATCCTCGGTCCCAGCGGCTCCGGGAAGACCACATTGCTCAATGTGATCGGAGGGCTCGACCGTTACGACAGTGGGGATCTGATCATCAATGGTGTATCTACCAAACAGTACAAGGACCGGGATTGGGATTCCTATCGCAATCACACGATAGGCTTTGTGTTCCAAAGCTACAATCTGATCCCGCACCAGACCGTGCTGTCCAATGTCGAATTAGCCCTGACCATCTCCGGCATCTCCCGTGCCGAGCGCAAGCGCCGCGCGAAAGAAGCCCTGGAAAAAGTCGGACTGGGCGATCAGCTGCACAAAAAGCCGAACCAGATGTCCGGCGGACAGATGCAGCGTGTCGCCATAGCCCGTGCTTTGGTCAATGATCCCGACATCGTCCTGGCGGATGAACCGACCGGTGCCCTGGATACCGAGACTTCGGTCCAGATCATGGACCTGCTGAAGGACGTGGCCAAAGACCGTCTGGTCGTCATGGTCACCCACAATCCGGAACTGGCGGATACGTACGCGACCCGTATCGTTAAACTGAAGGATGGAAAGATCGTAGATGATTCCATGCCTTGCACGGAAGAAGAGATCCAGAAGGGGGAAGCAGTCCACCGCAATCTGGGTCATGCTTCCATGTCTTTCTTTACAGCCCTTTTGCTGAGTTTCAACAACCTGAGGACGAAGAAGGGCCGAACTTTCCTTACTGCTCTTGCCGGATCCATCGGCAACATCGGCATCGCCTTGATCATGTCGCTATCCAATGGCGCGCAGACCTATATCGATAATATAGAGCAGGAGACGTTGTCTGAATACCCGCTGACCATCAATGCGACCAACATGGACTTTACGGCTTTGATGCTGGGGGCGGAGCAGGCGCGGGAAGAGAAGGTAGAAGAAGGATATGCCAGAGAATGGCAGACCTTGAGCGCCATGTTCTCCAAAGTCAGCAATAATGATCTTGCTTCGCTGAAGGCCTTCTTTGAAGAAGATGCGGAGGAAATGGACCAATATGCTCGTGCGATCGAGTATTCCTACAATATCACACCGCAGATCTACCGGTTGATCGGGAAGGACGGCTACCGACAGGTCAACCCGGATCAGGCCTTGTCAGGATCTTTGGGTCAGAATTACAGTGCAATGTCCACCATGTCCATGATGAGCATGGATTCTTTTTCCATCCTGCCATCGGATCCTAAACTCTATGAAGGTCAGTATGAAGTCCTCCGTGGTCACTGGCCGCAAGAAGAACACGAATGCGTCCTCGTACTGTCTTCCGGCAACCGTGTCACGGACATGACACTGTATGCGCTGGGCTTAAAAGACGCAGACGAGCTGGACAAAATGATCGAAGCCTTCTACAGAAATGAGAATTATGAAGGTGAAGATATGCTTACGACCTGGAAACTGGATGACTTTCTGGATATCCGATTAAAACTCCTGGATCCTTCGGATCGATATACGTATGATGAGAAGTATAAGGTCTATGTGGATCATAACGACAATAAAGCATATATGCGGGACGTCCTGGAACGCAGTGAGGATATCGTCGTCGTAGGGGTCGTTCGTGCCAAAGATGATGACGATGGCGTCGCGATGCTGCAGCCGGAACTGTACTGTCATGCCGGTCTGCCGACCTATATCATGCACAAAGCCGCGGAAAGCGAAGTCGTGCAGCGCCAGCTCGCGGATCCGGAGACAGATGTATTCACCGGTGTCCGCTTCGGAGATGTGGTCGAGAACACCATCGACATGAGTGAGATGTTCGCCATCGATGAGGAGGGCATCGCAAATGCTTTCCAGTTCGACGCAGATTCCTTTGATCTTTCGAATCTGGATCTGTCCGAATTCGATCTGTCCGGTCTGGATCTGTCCGGCCTGGATCTTTCAGGGCTGGATCTGTCCGGCATGGACGGCATGGATCTGTCCGGTCTGGATCTG
>JAFVHC010000020.1 GCA_017474705.1 Bacillota bacterium | reverse complement strand
TACGATTCCAATAGTTGGAGACCAGCTTCCAAAAGCCTTCATATCCCGGCCATGTCTCATATTTCTGATGTCCATTCTCAGACAAACACCCTCTATATGCACCCGAGTAGGAAGCCCCATGCAGGACTTGTGCGTTCATACCGGCCATTGCCGCCCGTTTGATCCACCAGAACAGATCCTCATAATTCTGGCCATAACTGTGACCAAACTCAGCCGCGCACTCGAAAGAATACCGGTCTTTTCTTCCCAGATGCGCTGCCGCGGCCATCGTCTTCATATAATCGATCGAAGGCCGGCCCAAGGCTTCATTCTCGGGGATCGCTACATACAGACCGCTTCTCTCCACTTCCAGCATTTTATTATATGCGACCTGGTACCGAATGGTCTTTCCATATTTCTCCGCTATCGTTTCCAAGGTTTGAAGATGGCGCTCACAATACAGTTGGGTCAGCGTTTCCAGATAATCCCGGTCGATGGCATCGGAGATCCTCTTGTCATCGAAACAGTGACCGGGGGGATCCACCTGAGGAAAAACGCGATCCAGTCCGATCAACGGAAGATAAGGAAGGATGCTGTAGCCCCGCCGTTTCAAGAACTCTTGGGGAAAGTCCAATGTCCAGTCCAGACTGACGTCATATTCCAGTGAATCACAGAAGAAAGATTCCAGGGAAGGATATGGCGGCCGTTTCTCAAAGACGTCATCCCAGTACTGCTCGACAGCATGTGCTCCCGCTTTGCTGTGATGATCGACGACATAAGTCTGATCTGCGTTGATCTTATGGACGGCCGGCTGTACGTAAAAAGCAAAGATCTTCCAGTTTCCGGGAGCCGGAGCCTTCCAGGAGATATTTCCCTCTGTGACGGTCGCTGTCAGATCCTGATAGCTTTCTTTTTTCAGAACATGATCTGCCGTCTCCTCATATGCCATCACGGTGAGCAATTGCGGATGTCCTTCGTCACGAACGATCCTTCGCTCAGGAAGCGGACCATCGTATCTGTCTGTGATCAAAACCTCTCCAAATGTAAGCTCATGGAGCGCCGCCGGATCATCCGCATTCCGGATCGCCGGAGAAGCGATCGGCTAACCCGGCCCGATGGCGATATCCATGGTAAGCCCCAGTTTTCCAGTCTCATCCGCGATCACATCCACCATTTGGTCCCAATGCGGAGTGCCCCACCCATCTTCAGAACAGGCGAGATCTTTGGAAAGTCCACCCAAAACGACGACTTCTACGCCGCCGAACCCCCGTTCTTTCAATTGTCTCAGTTCCTCTCGCAGGTCCTCTTCTTCCATGGCTGCTGCCGGGACCCAGTACCGGACCTTGGGTCTCATGGTATTATCAAGGTTATCCCATATTCTCATTTTCGTGGCTCCTTTATTTGAAATTCGGATGGTCACCTCTGCTGTCTTCCACATGGTAGCCGATCTTTTCGACCCGCAGGCGCATGCAGCGGTTGCATTCCGCCGCTTCATCTCCGGTGCAGATCTTGCCATCATACAACATATATTTCTCCCGCACGTCCACGGGAGACAGATTGGGCATCATAACATTGGCACCGGCCAGGATCCCCTTCTCCCTGCCCATAGGATCCGCAGTACCCAGTGCGGTCGTCGCCGGCAGCAGGACTTTCGGAAAGACCAATCGCAGCAAGGCCAGAAGCCACAGTGTCTGTTGCACGCTGCCCATAGGTTCATCGCGGAACGGTGTATCTTTATGCGGGATGAATGGACCGATACCGATCATGTGCGGCTGAAGCTCCTGCATGAAGACAAAGTCCTCATAGATATGCTTCAACGTCTGATGCGGTGTTCCCACCATGATGCCGCAACCCACTTGAAATCCGATCTCTTTCAGATCCCGCAGGCATTGCTTGCGATGCGCACCGGAAAGGCTTGCCGGATGCAGCATGGCATAATGCTCTTCATTGGCGGTCTCGTGGCGAAGCAGATACCGGTCTGCTCCCGCTGCATAGTATCGCTTGTAACTGTCATACTCCTTCTCGCCGATCGAGAGTGTTACAGCACAGTCCGGATGCCGGTCTTTGATCTTTCGTACGATGTCACAGACCTTGTCATCCGTATAGTATGGGTCCTCTCCGCCTTGCAGTACAAAAGTTTTGAATCCCAGCTTCGCCCCCATATCACAGCAGTTCAGGATCTGTTCTTCTGTCAGCCGATAGCGTTGCGCATTGGGGTTGCTGCAGCGGATCCCGCAGTAATAGCAGTCATTCTTGCAGATATTGGTAAACTCGATCAGGCCGCGCAGATAGACTGCTTTATGAAAAATGGGTTCTGCGACCGCTCGTGCCTGCGCATAGAGGTACTGCTCTTTTTCCTCATCGATATGCTCAAAAATATATACCAGCTGATCGTACGTGACCATCTGTGCATCCCGGATCTGGTCGACTATCGTTTCAAAAACTCCCATATTCAAATCCTGTCTTTCTGAATTCTTTTCAATATATCTTAACATAAAACGAAGGTCCTTACAAGCGCAAGGACCTTCGTTCGTTATATAGGGTGTGTTTTTCTGTTACTGGATCGAAACGTCGTCGACGTAGATCTTGCGGACTTCCTCTTCGTCTTTGAAGCCCTTAGCACGACGTTCGAAG
>JAFVHC010000209.1 GCA_017474705.1 Bacillota bacterium | reverse complement strand
TCATCGAAAAGATCTGCCGGTTTTTGCGGCCGAAGCGGCGCGAACTGCAGTTCTTCCGTACCCGGGATTTTCGCGAATTTTGAAGCAAAGCCAAGATCCACGGGGCCATTGATCAGGTAGATGTCTTTCTCATCGACCTCGAGAGCTTTTTTCAGGATATGGATGATCTCTTCAGGCGCATCC
Organism: Bacillota bacterium; assembly: GCA_017474705.1. Classification (GTDB taxonomy): domain Bacteria; phylum Bacillota; class Clostridia; order Lachnospirales; family Bianqueaceae; genus RUG159. Next base: position 2,233 of record JAFVHC010000209.1, on the reverse strand, counting down.
TCCGAGATCTCGAGACGGACTGCCTGTCCCCACTTGCGCTGCTTAACGGAGCGCGCCATCTCCTCCAGCAGGTCCGGCGCATCTTCCTCCTTGAATTCCATATCCGCGTTTCGTGTGATCCGATAGCAGGTGCTGCTCAGGATCTTCTGATTGGGGAAGAGTTGATCCAGGAACAGGGAGATCACGTCTTCCAGCAGAATAAGTGTCCTGCGGTCCTTGCTCAGAGGGATGAGCCGGTCCAGAACGGAAGGCACCTGAACAGTGGCGAAGACCGGATCACCATCCTCTTTTTCGATCTGCAAAGCGATATTCAGACTGCGGTTGAGGATCAATGGGAAGGGGCGGCCGGGATCGACTGCCATAGGCGTCACGACCGGGAAGATCTCCTGATCGAAATAATCCTCGAGGACGTCAAAGTATTCACGGCGCGCCTGGTCCCGGCTGATCACCCGGATGCCCTGCTTCTCCAGCGCCGGGATGAAAGACTTATTGTAGATCTCATACTGATCTTTGATCATGGCATGGGCACGGACTGCGACGCGCTTCATCTGCTGTTTCGGCGTAAGGCCGGCCGGGTCTGGCTTGTTGATATCGCTGTGGATCGCGTCCTTCAACGAACCGACTCTGACCATAAAGAATTCGTCCAGGTTGGAAGAAGTGATCGAAAGGAATTTACCGCGCTCCAACAACGGATTTTTCGGATCCACCGCTTCGTCAAGCACCGCTGGTTGAATTCCAGCCAGCTCAGTTCCCGGCTGATCAGATTTTCAGGTTTATTATATATTTCACCGACCATGATCACTTACTTCCTTCCTTTTGCAGGCGCAGCTGCGGTTCCAGGCCGAATACGTCGAAGAAAAACGCGGTATGACGCTCAAAGGCCCATCGTTCCAACAAGAAGCTTTCTTTCGGTATGACACGGATCCTGAGTTTATCTTCAGAGATCTTGATCTGCGGATCCATCAGTTTCTGACGGTGGCTGGCATCCATAGCACATGCGATCTGCAGGATCGCGATCAATTTGGACACCAGCATACGATTCTTATGCGACAAAGACATATAAACATCGTCATGATCCCCCGGTTCGGGACCTTCATGGTACCGCACCAGCAGTTCCACCATCTTCTCCTCGTCGGCCGCCAGACCGATGATATCGCTGGATGCCGTGAGCATGGCCGAGTAGTTTTCATATTCAGACATAGAGATGGCCTTGCCCGTCTCATGGAACAAGACCGCCAATTGCAGAAGCAAACGTCCGCGCTGCGTCAATCCATGGGATTTTGCAAGTTTATCGAACAACAGGGTCGCCTTGGAAAGGACGTCCTCCACATGCTTTTCATCTTTCGTGTACTGTCCTGCCATCAACCGGGCACCGCTGAGGATCTCTTCCTCAAAGGAATCATCCGGTGTGCTGGAAAGATTGCCCGCGATCTCCAGCAGGATGCCGCCCGCCATCGAACATTTTGGGCACAGCAGCGATGAAGCCTCCAGTCTGGACCAAAACGTATGCAGCAGGATCAACGTGGGCACGACGGAACGTGCATGCTCGTTGTCGATGCGCAGGCGGCTCGTCATGGCCTGCGTGGGCATATAGATGAGGCGCTCATAATTCTTGTCGAAATCCGCCTTTGTATTCTTGTCAGAAAGGATATTATAGGACAGCAATGCTTCGATGACACTGCCGGTCGCAGCAAAATGGGTGTATGGATACTCTTGCGACCCGATGTGGGTCAGTACATATTCTTCCAGGACTTTGGGGAACTGAAGAGAATTGTCCTCGATCGAAGACAGCAGCTGGCGGACACGCAGAGAACCCAGCTGGAAGCTTTGATTATAGACCAGGCCGCTCTTTCCATAGCCGGACAACTGCAGCGTACCTGCACCGACATTCAGCACCAGAAGGCCCTCTTTGCGCAGTTTGTCAAAACCCTCGATATTGCGGCGTACGGCAAGCTGCATGTAATACCGCTCCTGGGACCTTGTCAGGATGTCCACGTTCAGATTGGTGCGGATCTTGATCTGTTCCAGTACGTATTCACGGTTTCTCGCTTCACGGAACGCACTGGTCGCCACCGCTTTATACCTGCGGACTTTGTACTCCCGCATCAGCTGGCGGAAGCCGCCCAGCGCCTGACACAGCAGATCCAGCATATTGGTACTGATACGCCCGGTCGAGAATGTATCCCTGCCCAGAGGGATGCTCTTGGTCACATCTTCAAGGATCGTAAGTTTT
>JAFVHC010000208.1 GCA_017474705.1 Bacillota bacterium | reverse complement strand
TACAGTATCTGCCGCTACATCACAGAGCATATCGATCCGGTCCGGTCCTTCGATCTGGTCGAGCTCAACCCCTTGCGGGATATCGACGGAAAGACCGAGACCATCGCCGCCCGCATCCTGCGAGAAGTCGCGGAAGCGGTAAGGGACAAGAAATAAAGGTGCTTCATAACGAAGCGCCTTTTTCATTTTGTGGCAGATTGACCCTGCGGGACGGGGATGATATAATCATCTCCAAATCAAAATCTTCAGGAAAAGGTCGAAAATGACATGAGATCGGTATTTTATCATGGCCGGGTCTATACCGGTGAAAAGGCGCCGGCGCAGGCGTTCCTCGTGGAAGAGGGTGTGTTCAAAGCCGTCGGATCTGATGAGGAGATCCTTGCGCTTAAGGACGATAAGACCGTGGGTATGGATCTTGAAGGTCGGTTCGTTTGCCCCGGATTCAACGATTCGCACATGCATCTGCTGGGGTACGGACGGTTCCTGAGCATCGCGCCGCTGCATCAGCACACGAGCAGCCTGGCAGAGATGCTGGATTTCCTGCGCACCTACGCTGAAGAGCATCCGCCGCGGGACGGACAGTGGCTCCTGGGCCGTGGGTGGAACCAGGATTATTTCACCGATGTACAGCGGATGCCCGACCGGGCGGATCTGGATTCGATCTCTATCGAGTACCCCATCATGGTGACGCGCGCCTGCGGCCATGCCTGTGTCGTCAATTCCCGCGCCTTGGAGCTGGTGGGCATCACCGCCCGGACCCGGTCTCCGGAGGGCGGCGCCATCGGTATGGAGAACGGGCAGCCGGACGGCCGCTTATTTGACAATGCCATTGAACTGGTCAGTCCGCACATCCCAAGTCCGTCCCAGGAAGAATTGATGGAGATGATCCGCCGCGCCTGCCATGCGCTGAACACATATGGTATCACAAGTGTGCAAAGTGATGATTATGGTGTTTTCGCGGGCGTTTCTTATGAAGCGGTCAATGCCGCCTATCGCGCGCTGGAGGAGCGGAATGAGCTGACGGTGCGGGTCTATGAGCAGGCGAACTTCGTGGATCCGGAAGGGCTGAGGGACTTCGTCGAAGCGGGCAACGTGACCGGTGCAGGTACCGATATGTTTCGGATCGGACCGCTGAAGATCGTGGATGATGGTTCTCTGGGCAGCCGCACGGCGCATCTGTCCCAGCCCTATGCCGATCAACCGGATACCTGCGGGTTTTCGCTGCTGAGCCCTGCGGAGCTGGAGCAGTTGATCTCCTATGCCAACACGCATGGTATGCAGGTCGCGGTCCATGCGATCGGCGATGCCTGCCTGGATGAAGTGCTGGACGCTATCGAGAAAGCCCTTGCGGAGCACCCGCGCAAGGACCATCGCCATGGGATCGTGCACTGCCAGATTTCTCGTGCCGACCAGCTGAAGCGCATCCGCGACCTGGGGCTGCATGTCTACGCTCAATCCATTTTCCTGGATTATGACAATCATATTGTCGAAGACAGGGTCGGGCTGGAGATGGCTTCCACCAGCTATTCCTGGAAGACCTTGATGCAAAGCGGTGTGTCGGTCTCCAATGGATCCGACTGCCCGGTGGAGATCCCGGACGTGATGACGGGCATCGAATGTGCGGTCACCCGTACATCCATGGATGGTACCGGCCCCTATCTGCCGCAGGAGGCTTTCACAGTGCAGGAGGCGCTGGACAGCTTCACCATCCGAAGCGCTGAAGCAAGCTTCGAAGAGCAGTGGAAGGGACGGATCGCTCCGGGGTATGCGGCGGATTTCGTCGTGCTGGGCCAGGATCCGTTCGAGGTGGATGCAAAGACCCTGCACAGTGTGCCTGTGGAATCCTGCTGGCTGGGCGGACAGCGAGTATAAAGACATGAAAAAAGCTGTGAAATTCGGTTCACAGCTTTTTTATTGTTCGGTCCTTACTGCACCTTGCATTTTACATCGAAGCCTGAAGTGCAGGACAGGCTCAGTTTGTAGGTCCCTCTGGAAAGTTTCACGGGCAGATCCTGCTTGTGGAAGCTGGTCTCGGTCACCTCGTAGACCACCGCGCCGGATGCGTCCACGACCTTGATGGTCGCAGGTTCCGAGGCTTCGATGTCCACATCCAGGTAGTAGCGGTCGGGATAATGGATCTTAAACTCGAGCCACTGTTCATCTACGATCGGTTGATCGATGGATGCGGAATTCTGTTCGGTGTACAAGTTAGGACGCAGATCGGACAGAACGATGCTTACAGAAGCGCCTAAAAGGATCACGATGAAGAAAACAGTGATGAAAAGACTGTCGCCTCGGCGGTTCCGGTTGGAATCAGGCTTGCGCATGATGGACCATCCCCGTAGCAGCACGATGGATTCGATGGCGAAGGTCAGGACCTGGATCAGCGACGGAAGGTTCGGCTGCCGGATCAGTTTGATGCAGTAGAGCACGGCGAAAAGTGCCAGTGCGATGCCGATCCCCAGTGCTATACGCGCCCAGCGGTTGCTCATATCATGCAGGGACTCGCGGTCTGTGAAGATCTCGTAGGCTTCTTCCGGCAGGGTGGGATCGTACAGCTTGCGGAAATAGTGCCAGCCGTTGAAGGTTGAGTTGATATACTCCCAGCCCTGCTCGCGGAACGTCTCGATATAACGGCCCATATCCTCGATCCTGCGGAAATCCATTTGATACCGGTACTGGATGCCGGGATTCTTCACGAACCGACTGTGGAAGCATCCGCCTCGTACCAGCTGCCATCCCTGTTCAGACGCTTTGTTCAGGTCTTCGACCTCTTTCTCATAATTCCATGCGGAATAGATCTTGTAAGAATTCTTATATTGTGCTCCCATGGTCAAACCTCCTGTGCGTTTTTGAGCATCCGGCGGAGCCTTGCGATCTCCTGGTGCAGGACATCGCGGCCGGATTCGGTCAGTTGGTACAGCCTGCGGCGTTCAAAGCCCGGCTCGTCGGACATGATCTCGCGGATCCATCCTTTTTTCATCATGTTGCTGGTGGCGCCGTACATGGTCCCGGAACCGATGGTCACGTCGCCTTCGGAAAGGGCCTCCGTCATCTGCATGATGCCGTAGCCATGATTGGCGCCTTTGGCCAGACAAAGCAGGATGTAGTAATAGCTTTCCGACAATGGTTCGTTCTTTTTCATTTATATCGCCTCCCGATATGTCGTGTGTCGACTATATCGTAGCACGATATATATCGCCTGTCAACATATTTTTTGAAAAATTTTTAAAAATATTAAAAAGGGGGATCTGCCTTGTTTTTCCCTCTTGCACATGTTGATTTTATCCATCGTATGTCCTAACCTGTGTTTTTGATCAAGGTCACATGCCAGGAGAAAAGAAGAGACCCTCAGCCTGTGTTTTTTTGATAGACCACATGTTTATTGAAAACATCTTTACCAAAGACATGTGAAGATTCTTATTTTACAGACGGAAAATGTGAAAAGCCATCAGAAACATAACGGAATCCGGAATAAAAGTGGTTTTTGATCGGTCGCGGCACATGCTGAAAGAAGCAATGAATAGTCATGACATGTGGATACCTCATAAAACACATGCAAAAGAAGGTATTATGTAGGTACAGCCTGTGGGCATCGCCATAATCACATGCTGGAGACAGGGGCGACTTTCGAAACATGTGCATGAAAAAAAGTGGCATGGAGAATGCCACTTTTTGATGATACAGCGATCACAGTACTTTTGCCAGGAAGCTCTGCAGACGTTCGGTCTGCGGATGGTTGAAGATCTGGTCCGGTGTACCTTCCTCGGCGATCACACCACCGTCCAGGAAAAGTACGCGGTTGGAAACTTCGCGGGCGAAACCCAT
>JAFVHC010000207.1 GCA_017474705.1 Bacillota bacterium | reverse complement strand
GGAATGTTCTGCAGATTCGGTTCCGATGAGGAAATACGCCCGGTTGCGGTTGCCGTCTGGTCAAAAGTGGAATGAACCCGTCCTTTGCCGTCCACCAGGCGGAGCAGTCCCTCCACATACGTACTGTTCAGCTTGGTCAGCTGGCGGTACCGCAGCACTTCATCTACGATGGGATATCGGCCTTTGAGCTTGTCTAAAACGTCTGCAGACGTGGAATAGCCGGATTTGGTCTTCTTGGCCGCCGGCAGTCCCAGCTTTTCGAAGAGGATCTGCCCCAGCTGCTTCGGGGAATTTATGTTGAAGACTTCGCCCGCTTCCTGATAGATCTGATCCTGGACCCGGTCGACTTCTTCCCGCAGCGAGACCCCAAAGTCTTGAAGGACCTGAGGATCCACACGGATGCCCTCATATTCCATGGAGGCCAGGACTTCGATCAGCGGAAGCTCTATGGTCTCGAAAAGCGTCAGCATATCCGCCTGTTTCAGCGCTTCTTTGAGTGCCTCCGCCATTTCCATGACCGCATGGACCTCGGCACAGGCGAAGCTCTGCCATTGCACAGGATCGATCTCCCGGATCTTTTTGCGCTTTGCACCGCTGCCAAGGATCTCCTCCTCGGCGGGTATGCTTCTGTGGTTATAGGCACTGCACAGTTCCGCGATGGAGTAAGCGTCTTTGGACGGATTCAGCAGATACGCAGCGACCATGGTGTCCATATATACGCTACCGGGACGGATGCCTTCTTCCAGCATCCAGCGGATCTCTTCTTTTATGTCATGACCCAGCAGGCAGACCGCAGGATCCTGCAGTATGGGCAACAGTGTCTGCCGAAGACCGGACCCGATCCAGACCGACTCTTTTTCATCTGCCTGCAGCGCAAAGCCGACGATCTCTCCTTCTCTTGAAAGACGGATGGCAAGCCTCTTCACCCCGGCCAGATAAGAACGAACTTCCTCTTCACTTGTCAGTTCTTTGACGCCTTCCAGTTCTGCTTCCTTTTTGGTTTCCGGCTCGATCTTTGCTGTGAACCGTTCCAGCAGACTTTTGAAATTATATCGTTTCAGCAAGGACAGCCATTCTTCACCGAGGAAATTCTCTTCTTTCCACTCCGGAACGGTGCTGTCTTCCAGTGGTACGTCTGTGTAGATGGTCGCGAGGTCCAGACTGAATCGCGCCTGATCCGCAAACTCCTTGAGGTTCTGCGCGGCCCGCGGCGGTTTGACCTCGTCCGCGTGGAGGATCGCCTCCTCGACCGTACCGAACTGGGCAATGATCTTCGCGGCAGTCTTTTCCCCAATGGAAGGTACTCCGGGTATATTATCGGAACTATCGCCCATCAGCGCCTTCATCTGCAGGAACCCCGCCGGGTCCGCACCGTACTTGGCCACTACGTCCGCCGGATAATAGGATTCCAGTTCTGTGCCGCCCTTCTGCGTTTTGGGGATCATGATCTTGATATGATCCGCAGCCAACTGCAGCAGATCCCGGTCACCTGAGAGAATGGTGACTTCCGTGCCTTCCGCAGCATATTGACGAGCCAGCGTACCTAGAATATCGTCTGCCTCGTAACCCTCTTTGCTGAAAGAAGGGATCCTGACTGCCGCAAGCATATCCTGGATGATGGGGATCTGCGAGAGCAGTTCTTCCGGCATCTTGCTGCGCGTTCCCTTGTATTCCGCGTACATTTTGTGGCGGAAGGTCGGTGCTTTGAGATCGAACGCAGCCGCGACGGCCGTAGGCTCTTCCAGCTTCATGACCCTGAGCAGGATCGCAAAAAAGCCGTAGGCAGCATTGGTATAGATACCCTCGGCGTTGGACAGCAGCGGGATCCCGTAAAAAGCGCGGTTAGCGATCGAATAACCGTCGATCAACAAAAGTTTTCCTGCCATGATCTTCTCCCTTCATACGCGAAAACAGTTACTGATTCAGTATACCATATTTCGGTCCATATGTCCATTTTTTGCGCGAAAACTTGATAAAATGCTTGACACTGCCCAGCGTGCATGGTATTATATCATTTGCCTATCTATGAAGACAGGCCCGTCTGCGGATGTGGCGGAACTGGCAGACGCAGCAGACTCAAAATCTGCCGATGGTAACATCGTGGGGGTTCGATTCCCTTCATCCGCATTTTCCCATAATATTTATGTTAGGAGAGAGTAAGTATGAGCGTAGAACTGAATGCTGTTATGAAAGGTAAAGTCACCGGGATCCAGTCCTTTGGTGCTTTTGTAGAGCTGGAAGGCGAGAAGAAGCAGGGCCTTGTCCACATTTCTGAGGTTTCCAACACCTATGTAAAGGACATCAATGAGTTTCTGACCGTCGGTCAGGAAGTCGAAGTCAAGGTCATCAAGATCGACGAAGAAAGGGCAAGATCTCCCTTTCCATGCGTGCTCTTATGCCGGAGCCGGAGCGCAAAGAGCGTTCTGAGCGTCCCCGCCGCGAGCGTCGTCCCGGCCGTCGTCCGAGCAGCCAGCCTGTATCCTATAAGGATCCTCAGGAAGAAGGCTTCAACATGCTGGGCGAAGAGCTGAAAAAGCTCAACCTGAACCTGTGATCCAAACAAAACCGACCGTTCCTTTTTGGAACGGTCTTTTTTATTGTCAAATCATGATCGAGACGAGGCACCTGCGGCCAATGCCGGAATGTGCGTTGAGATAATATCGGGGCCTTGATCATATACCCTCATGAGCGTTTTTTGCTTTAGCAAACCAAG
>JAFVHC010000206.1 GCA_017474705.1 Bacillota bacterium | reverse complement strand
GTCTTGTGGAACGGATTTATACCAACGATTACCTGAACCCGATGATTGTCGATTATGCCACCTCCCTGTCCTCCGTACAGGGGAAAGCCGACACCCCGATGCAGTACAACTTCTATAATTCCAAAGTGAAGTATGCCAAAGATCGCGTCGTGGTGATCATTTCGGACGCCATGCGGTATGAAGTGGGCGTTACTCTGTTTGAGCGTTTGCAGGCGGATGAAAAGTGCACCGCCTCCATCTCCGTGATGCAGAGCATGCTGCCCAGTGTCACCCGCGTGGGCATGGCCGCACTGCTGCCGCACCGGGAACTGACGATTGTGGATGCGGACAATGTGCAGGTGGACGGTCAGCCAACTATTGATCTCAGGCAGCGGGAAGCGATCCTTCAAAAAGCAAACGCAAAGAGCCGTGCTGTCCAGTACGACGATATCAAGGGCATGAATATCGATGAACTCCGCGCCGTCTTTGCCGGGCAGGAAGTCGTCTATGTCTACCATGACCAGATCGATGCCCGTGGGGATAAGCTGAAGACGGAAAATGAAGTCTTTGTGGCCTGTGACGAGGCTTTGGACGAAATCACCAAGCTAATCCGCCGCCTGACCACCTCCGCCAACACCAGTCATTTCATTGTCACCAGCGACCATGGCTTTATCTATAAGCGGGATAAGCTGACCGGCAGTGATAAGATTGGCGGTATCTCCGGAGCCAGCGACCGGTATATCATCACAGACGCGCCTATTCTGGAAAGCGGCGTTTGCAGCATCCCTCTGACGCTCGCCTCCGGTGTCAACGACAACCGCGTTGTCAACCTCCCCATGGGCAGCACACTGTTCCGCGCACCCGGCTCCGGCAAAAACTACGTGCACGGCGGCTGCTCTCCGCAGGAAATGCTGGTGCCGGTGATCGAAGTAAAGACAGAAAAGGCCAAGCGGGAAACCACGACCGCAGCCATCGATCTGGTAAGCCTGCTGAGCAAGATCACCAACCTGATCACCACCCTGGACTTCATCCAGACGGAAGCGGTCAGCGACGTGGTGAAAGAAACGAGCTTCCGCATCTACTTTGTTTCTGACAGCGGCGAGAAGATCTCCAGCGAGAATCTCTTCACTGCTGACAAAAAAGACCCGGATGCGGCAAAACGCATCTTCCGTCTCCGGTTCTCCTTCAAAAACCAGAAATATGACCGGAACCATAAATACTATCTTGTGGCTATTGACGATAAGAGCAGCCTGGAAGTTTTGCGGCGTGAGGTCATTATGGACTTGGCCTTCGCGGATGACTTTGGCTTTGGATTTTAAGGTGGAGGTAACTGCAAATGTCTGAGTATGTGGATCTGCACGGCGATATCCCTGGCGGGACGAGTGAGCAAACCATCAACCAGCGGCTGCGTACCTATTTTGATGGCCGTATCGTCAGGAAAGATCTGACGAAAGCGATCAAGGAAGGCGCAAATGTACCCGTATATGTTTTGGAGTTCCTGCTGGGCCAGTATTGCTCCAGCGATGATCCCCAGATCATTGAGGAAGGCGTGAATAATGTCAAGCGTATCCTGGCGGAGAACTACGTTCGCCCGGATGAAGCGCAGAAGACATTGTCCATT
>JAFVHC010000205.1 GCA_017474705.1 Bacillota bacterium | reverse complement strand
GAAGAAGGTGCCAAGCTGGTCCTGGACGGCCGCGACTGCCATCCCGAAGGATATGAGAACGGTCACTTCGTCGGCCCCACGATCCTGGACTATGTCACCCCGGAAATGACCGTCGGCACCCGGGAGATCTTCGGCCCGGTCACCTGCATCAAGCGGGTCAGGGATTATGAAGAGGGCATTGCCATCATGAACGCGAACCCCTACGCGAATGGTTCCTGCATCTTCACATCCAGCGGTTATTATTCCCGCCGTTTCGTGATGGATACCGACGGCGGCATGGTGGGCGTGAACGTCAGCATCCCGGTGCCCAGCGCCTATTTCCCCTTCTCCGGCAACAAGGACAGCTTCTTCGGAGATCTGCATGTGCTGGGCAAGGACGGTTACCGTTTCTTCACACGGGCCAAGACCGTGACGACCCACTGGTTCGACGACACCGCGGCAAAACGCGTCGTCCGGACGTGGGAAGGATCCACAGAGCAGTAAGAATACTATAATCAGGAGGACATACATATGATCACAGTTGGCATCATCGGCATGGGCCGTATCGGCAAAGTCCACACGGCGAGCATCGCGACCCGCGTTCAGAACGCGCGCATCAAGACGGCGGCGGATCCGTTCATGACGGAGGAGACCGCGGCCTGGGCGAAGGGCATGGGCGTGGAGCATACCACGAAAGATTATAAAGAGATCATCAACGATCCGGAGATCGATGCGGTATTGATCTGCTCGTCCACGGATACCCATTCTCAGATCTCTCTGGAAGCGATCGCGGCGGGCAAGCACATCTTCTGCGAAAAACCGATCGACCACGACGTTCAGCGCATCCAGGAAGTGGTGGAAGCGCTGAAGGGCAAAAACCTGAAATATATGGTCGGCTTCAACCGCCGTTTCGACCACAATTTCCGCGCGGTGCAGCAGGCTGTTGCCTCAGGCAAGGTCGGCGAGCCTGAGATCATCAAGATCACGTCCCGCGATCCGGAACCGCCGTCACCGGAATACGTCAAAGTGTCCGGCGGCATGTTCCTGGACATGACCATCCATGATTTCGATATGGCACGTTTCCTGGCCGGCTGCGACGCCGTCGAAGTCTACGCGCAGGCTGCCAACCTTGTAGATCCGGCCATCGGCGAAGCCGGCGACATCGACACCGCGATCATCACTCTGAAAATGGAGAACGGTGCTCTGGCCGTCATCGATAACTGCCGCCGCGCTGCCTATGGTTATGATCAGCGGGCGGAAGTCTTCGGTTCTTTGGGCATGGCCGCTGCCTCCAACGACAGCGCTTCCAACGTGCAGATCAGCACGGCGGAGGGCGTGACCGGTGAGAAACCGCTGTTCTTCTTCCTGGAGCGTTACATGGATGCCTATGGCCGCGAGGTCAGTGAATTTGTAGATGCCATCGTGAACGATACGCCGACACCTTTGGGCGTGGAAGACGGTCTGAAACCGGTGCTGATGGGCATCGCCGCCAAGAAATCTCTGGACGAGCATCGCCCGGTACGTATCGAGGAGGTCCTGTAAATGTTCGATAAAAACAAAGTCAGACTGGGCATCGCCCCCATCGCCTGGACCAATGACGACATGCCGGATCTGGGCAAAGAGAACACCTTCGAACAGTGCGTCAGTGAGATGGCGCTGGCCGGCTTCACCGGCTCCGAAGTGGGCAACAAATATCCGAAGGATCCCGAGGTGCTGAAAAAAGCCCTGGATCTGCGCGGGATCTCCATCTGCAACCAGTGGTTCTCCAGCTTCCTGCTGACTAAGCCGTTTGAAGAGGTGGAGAAGGACTGCCGTGCACAGCTGGGCTTCCTGAAAGCCATGGGTGCGAAGATCATCGGCTTCTCCGAGCAGAGCTACAGTGTGCAGGGTCAGATGGATACCCCCATCTTCGGTCATAAATATGTATTGAATGACGACGAGTGGAAAGTCCTTTGCGAAGGCCTGAACAAACTGGGTAAGATCGCGAAGGAAGAATATGGCATCAGCCTGACCTACCATCATCACATGGGTACGGTGGTGCAGAGCGCGGCGGAGACCAAGCGCCTGATGGAAGGCACGGATCCGGAATACGTAAGTCTCCTGTTCGACAGCGGCCATTTCGCCTACTGCGGCGAGGATCCGCTGGAAATGGTCACCACCTGGATCGACCGCATCAAGCATGTGCATCTGAAGGACATCCGTCCGGAGGTCGTAGCGCAGGTCAAAGCGGAGGACAAGAGTTTCCTGCAGGGCGTGCGCATGGGCGCCTTCACCATCCCCGGCGACGGCTGCATCGACTTCGATCCCATCTTCAAAGTCCTGGAGGAGCATGACTACGAGGGTTACATGCTGGTCGAAGCGGAGCAGGATCCGGCCAAGGCCAATCCACTGGAATACGCGATCCGTGCCCGCCGTTTCATTGCGGAAAAGACGGGTCTGTAAGCCATGCTGGGCAAACTGATCGCCAAAGATAAGAGCTTCTATAAAACCGTTGCTGTAGTGGCGGTCCCCATCGCCATGCAGAGCCTGATCACGGTCGGCGTCAACATGATGGACACCATCATGGTCGGCCGTGTGGGCGAGACGGAACTTTCAGCCGTGTCTTTGGCCAATACATTCATCAACATCTATCACATCCTCTGCATGGGCTTGTCGATGGGCGCGTCCGTTTTGGTCGCCCGCTTCTACGGTATGCGCAACCAGCTGGATATGCGCAAGAGCGTGGCCATCATGCTGCGGCTGACGGTGGCGATCGCCGCCCTGTTCGCACTGGCAACACTGTTCATGCCCGGCGGCATCATGCGGATCTACACCTCGGAAGAGCCGATCATCGCGAAAGGCATAGAGTACCTGGAATGGTCCGTGGTGACCTACTTCCTGCTGGGGCTTTCGCTGACTACCACCATCGTGCTGCGAGCCGTGGGCAAAGCCCGCATCCCGCTCTACACTTCGATTGCGGCGTTCTTCATCAACATTGGCGCGAACTACGCTTTTATTTTCGGTAAGCTGGGTATGCCACAGATGGGCGTCGCCGGCGCTGCCGTCGGCACCTTGATCGCCCGCGCGTTCGAGTTCACCGTGATCTGCGGATATCTGTTCTTCCGCGATGAGGAGATCGGTTTCCGCCTGAAGGATTTCTTCATCCATACCAAAGATCTGCTGGGCGAGTATATCCGCATCAGCATCCCGGTCCTGATCAGCGACGGCATCCTTGCCATCGGCAACAATTCCGTGGCCATGGTCATCGGCCGCATCGGCGGGGAATTCGTGGCGGCCAACGCGGTCACCGCGGTCACACAGCAGCTGAGCTCGGTCCTGACGCAGGGCTTCTCCCAGGCTGGTGCCATCATCACCGGAAAGACCCTGGGCGAGGGCAGCCGCGAGAAGGCGCAGGATCAGGGCTATGCCTTCCTGGGCGTAGGCTTCCTGCTGGGTCTTCTGTCTGCCGTGATTATCATGGGCATCAGCGGACCGATCATCAGATCCTATCATCTGTCTCCTGAGACCGCCCGCATCGCTGAGCAGTTGATGAGCGCGATCTCCATCATCATGCTATTCCAGGCCACGAACAGTATCATGACCAAAGGCGTCCTGCGCGGCGGCGGAGATACGAAGGTCCTGATGGTAGCCGACAACGTGTTCCTTTGGGTCGCGTCGCTGCCGCTGGGCATCCTGGCGGGCCTGATCCTGCACCTGCCCGCCTTCTGGATCTACTTCTTCCTGAAGATCGACCAGGTATTGAAAGCCATCTGGTGCGTGATCCGCTTGCGCAGCGGTAAGTGGATTAAAAAGATCCGTACGTCACAGGAAGTGGCGGCGGAAAAAGCATAAGCCATCCCATATGTGCCCATCGCGAGGTGGGCACTTTTTTCATGCGGCAGATCAGGTCCGCAAAAAAACCTTTTCGCCTTAGTGACAAAACCCATTTCGTGCGCTATAATAAGGGCATTAAACGAGACAGGAGTGGTCAAATGTCAAAAAAGATCGCTGTTTTACTGGCAAATGGCTTTGAAGAAGTCGAAGGCCTGGCTGTAATCGACGTGCTGCGCCGTGCGGGTTTCGTGTGCGATGCAGTCGGTGTTGAAGGCGCGACTGTACTGGGCTCGCATGGGATCCGTGTTCTGGCGGACAAACTTCTCACGGAAGTCGTACCGGAGGAGTATGACATGGTCGTGCTGCCGGGTGGGCTGCCCGGTGCGGATACGCTCCGGGATACCGAAGCGGTCATCGCCTGGGTGCAGAAATTCGCAGGTGCGGCCGATAAGTTCGTCGCGGCGATCTGCGCAGCGCCGCAGGTACTGGCTAAAGCCGGTGTCGCCATCGGCAAACGCGTGACATCTTACCCGGGAGCGAATTTCCAGGCAATGTTCGCGGATGCTGAGTATGTCGATGATAACACGCAGCTGGAGGACGGTGTCGCGGTCTGCGGCAATATGATCACGAGCCGGGGCCCTGGTACAACGCTTCCATTCGCGTATAAACTGGTGGAAATGCTGGGCGGCCCGGCGGATACATTAAGGGAAGCAATGCAGTATAATGCTTTGAAAGCATCTGTAAAAGCACAATAAGGGAAGGAGAAATAAATCATGTTGAAGATCAATAAAACCGTAGAAGAGGCAAAGGCAGTCGTCGCTTTGGAAGGTCGTCTGGATACTGTCACGGCTCCGGAACTGGAAGCAGATCTGATGGGCATCATCGATGGGATCACCGAACTGGTCCTGGACTTCGAAACGCTCGACTATATTTCATCTGCCGGCCTGCGTGTTCTGCTCTCTGCCCAGAAAACAATGAACAAGCAGGGTACTATGAAGATCGTCCATGTTAAGGAAGTCATCATGGATATCTTCGATATGACAGGGTTCCTGGACATCCTGACTGTAGAGCAGTAAACGGAGGATACAACCATGGCTGAAGCAAGAATCGCTTTGACCGGACGTATCGATTCCAACAATGCTCCACAGGTGGAAAAAGATATGCTGGCACAGCTCGATGGACTGGGCCAGGTGCCGGTCGTCCTGGACGCTGAAGAGCTGCATTACATATCCAGTGCCGGCCTGCGTGTTATTCTGCGCATCAAAAAGAATTATCCGGATCTGACGATCACGAACGTCAATTCCGAAGTCTATGAAATACTGGAAATGACTGGTTTCACCGAGATGATGACAGTCGAAAAGGCATATCGTGTCGTCGATGTGACCGGTTGTGAGGAGATCGGACGCGGCGCCAACGGCACCATCTACCGGATCGACCAGGACAACGTCGTCAAGGTGTACAACAACGCAGACGCACTGGAGGACATCCAGCATGAGCGGGAAGTCGCCCGCCTTGCGCTGATCCTTGGCATCCCCACGGCCATCTCTTACGATGTGGTCAAAGTGGGTGAGAGCTATGGGTCTGTTTTCGAACTGCTGAACGCGTCTTCTTTCTCCAAGATCATCGTCACCGAACCGGAAAAGATGGATTGGTGCGTCAAAGAATATGTGGAGCTGCTCAAGAAGATCCACAGTACGGAAGTGCCTGAAGGCAAGCTGCCTGATCTGAAGGAGACCGTACTGGACTGGGCCCGTTTCATGCTCGATTATCTGCCGGAAGAAGCCGGCAAAAAGCTGGTCGCGATGGTCGAAGCGATCCCGCACGATGATCACATGATCCATGGTGATTATCATACCAAGAACGTCATGTTCCAGAACGATGAAGTGCTGCTGATCGATATGGATACGCTGGCCATCGGCAATCCGATCTTCGAACTGGCTTCCATGTATAATGCATTCATCGGATATTCCGAGATCGATAAAACGAAGATCATCAGTTTCCAGGGCTTCGATTCGGAGACAGGGCATACGTTCTGGCGTAAGTCTCTGGCAGAATACCTGGATACGAAGAATGAGTATAAGATCCAGGAAGTCGAGGACAAGGCCCGCATCATTGGCTATACGCGTATGATCCGTCGTTCGATCCGCCGTAACGGTCTGGAAAATGAAGAGGACCGCAAGGAGATCGACTACTGGAAGGCGGAACTGCTGAAACTCCTGGCCCGCATCGATACGCTGATGTTCTCACGCAATGAACTTGAGATCGAAGCTGCCGAGGAAAATCTCGGTCTAGTGCAGGAATTCGTCGATGAACATCTGGAAGCGGCGGAGTGCTCCATGAAATCGCAGATGCAGATCAGTGTCGCCGTCGAGGAGATCTTCGTCAATATCGCCCGGTACGCGTATGCGCCTGATAAAGGCAACGCCACAGTGCGTGTGGAAGTGTCCGATGCACCGGTCGCAGTCACGATCACCTTTGTGGATCATGGTCAGCCTTATGATCCGTTGGCCAAGGAGGATCCGGACGTGACGCTGCCTGCTGACGAACGCAGGATCGGCGGCCTAGGCATCTTTATCACCAAGAAGACCATGGATGATGTCGTTTACGAGTACAAAGACGGACAGAATATCCTGAAGTTGAAAAAGAACCTGTAAAGGTAAAGGAGGGTATGGCAATGCAGATCGATTTGCATATGCATTCCAATGTGTCGGACGGCACAGATACCCCAGCACAGATCCTTGAAAAAGTGAAACAGGCCGGTATCGGCCTGTTTTCGTTGACGGATCATGATGCGATCAAAGGCAGTCGGGAGATCATGTCCTTGTTGCGGGAGGGAGATCCTGCCTTCATTCCCGGGGTGGAATTCTCCTGCCAGGATGAGCTGGGCAAGTATCACATCCTGGGTCTGGCTTATGATCCCGGAGCTGTTTCGATCCAGGCAGTCGTGGATCTTGGGCATGAGTATCGCATGCGCAAAGTGCGCGGACGTATGGCTAAGCTTACGGAAGAATTCGGCCTCGTTTTCCCCGAAGAAGAAGTCGTCAAGCTGTTGAACTATGATAATCCGGGCAAGCCTCATATCGGCAACCTGATGGTCAAACTGGGGTATGCAGAAAGCAAAGAGCAGGCCATCCGGGAGATCATCAATAAAGTACATTTCAAGGGTGAGTATGTGCGGCCGGAGGAAGCCATCCGCGGCATCCTGGACGCCGACGGCATCCCTGTACTGGCGCATCCTTCCTACGGTAGCGGTGATCAGCTGATCTTCGGCGAAGAAATGGAGGAGCGTATCCAGCGATTGATCGGCTTCGGACTGCGGGGGCTGGAAGTGTTCTATTCCGGTTTCACTCCGCGGATCCGTGAAGAACTGTTGACCTATGCGGATCGGTATGGGCTGTATATCACCGCCGGCAGCGATTACCATGGACGCAACAAGCTGATCGCCATGGGTGATACTGGACTGGCAGGACAGGAATTTCCGGAAGGGCTGAAGCGCTTCCTGGAGAAGGTACTGCCGTGACATGCTGAAGCATACAGATGTTGAATCAAGAAGGTCTTTTGGCTTATGCCAGAAGACCTTCTTTTGCATTGCGGGGAATTCAAGCTTGCAAATCAAAGGAAATCTGTGGCATAATCGAGACAGAAACATGTAAGGAGGCATACCTATGGATGCATTGCAAGCGATTTTGACACGGGCGAGTGTCCGGGATTTTACCGATCAACCGATCTCGGATGGCGACCTGCATACGATCCTCGAGGCCGGCATGTCCGGTCCCAGCTGCGTGAACGCCAGGGACTGGAGTTTCCTCGTGACCCGGGATCCGGAGATCCTGACCAAGATGGCGGAAGCCAATGGACGTCCGGCGGAGCCTTTGAAGAAAGCGACCCTGGGCATCCTTGTGCTGGGAGACTTGGAGCGCGCGTTCCCGCGGGCGCCGGAGTATTGGGTCGTCGATGGTTCGATCGCCTGCCAGAACATGATCCTGGCGGCCAAAGCGCTGGGGATCGGTTCCGTGTGGCTGGGTACCTGGCCGCAGATGGATCGGGTGGAGCGGCAACAGGCGCTGTTCGACCTGCCGGAGACCGTTGTTCCCCATTCTTTGATCGCTTTCGGATATCCGGCAGATCCGGAGCTGAAAGGACGTGGCTTCTATGAGGAAGACCGCGTACATATGGACAAATGGTGATATGAAACTGACGACGTTATGCTATATCGAACAGGACGGCTGCTGGCTGATGCTGCACCGCGTCAAAAAAGAGCAGGACGAGAATGCCGGCAAGTGGATCGGCATCGGCGGACATATGGAAGCGGGAGAAACACCGGAGGAATGCATCCGCCGGGAAGCCCTGGAGGAGACCGGTCTGCAGCTTAAAGGTCTGCAGCTCAGGGGCATCATCACTTTCATTCTTCCCAAATGGGGCGATGAGCTGACCTTCCTGTACACTGCTTCTGCAGAAGATGGCACGGTACGGGAAACGGACGAAGGCGTTCTTCGGTGGATCCCCATTCCTGAAGTCAAAGACCTGGAACTTTGGCCCGGCGATCGTATCTTCCTGCCGCTCCTGGAGAGCCGGAGAGATGTATTCTCTCTGAAACTGATCTATAACGGTGCGGATGAGCTGATCGGACACAGCATAGAACCATAAAACGAAAAAGTCGCCTTTCAGGCGACCTTTTTATATCCGTCATCAGGTATACTTTCAATATCAAATACAAAGGAGGAAGAAAGAGATGTACGGAGCACTTTTAGGAGACATGATCGGCGCCCCTTATGAATTTGACAGGGGCAGTAAAACAAAAAACTTTCCGTTGTTCAATGAGGAAAGTCAGTGGACGGATGACAGTGTGATGACGATCGCCGTGGCGGAGGCCTTGATGCAGGCTGGAGATGCTGCGGAAGAACAGGTCAAAGAAGAACTGGTACGCAGCATGCAGACCTGGGGCCGCAGGTATCCGGACGCAGGATACGGAGCCCGGTTCATCTATTGGATATTTGCGGAGGATCCCGCACCCTACGGCAGTTATGGCAATGGTTCGGCTATGCGTGTTTCCTCTGCGGGCTGGCTGTATGACAGCTTGGAGGAAACCAGGAAATATGCACGGTTGAGCGCCGTCGTATCCCACGATCATCCGGAAGGTATCAAAGGAGCGGAGGCGATCGCCTCAGCCATCTTCCTGGCCCGTACCGGTCATACGAAAGAAGAGATCAAGGACTATATCATTCGGGAATTCGGATATGATCTGTCCCGGACCTGCGATGAGATCCGTCCGACGTACTTCCATATCGAGACCTGCCAGAAGACGGTGCCGGAAGCCCTTACCGCTTTCCTGGAGGGGAAAGACTTCGAGGACGTGATCCGGACGGCTGTATCTTTAGGGGGCGATTGTGATACGCTGACCTGCATCGCCGGATCGATCGCGGAGGCCTTCTACGGCGTGCCGGACGCCATGAAAGAGGAATGCCGTAAGCGTCTGGAGCCGGAAATGCTGACTGTATTGAACAAGTTCGACGCGATGCGCGCTTAATCCTCCCAGTGGGTCAGGCCATAATACAGCATCTCGTTGTATTTCGCGTTGGCCTCTCTGGCTTCTTTCTTCTGCTTCCAGGCTTCGATCTCGGCACAGATGGAGAGCATCTCATCGACGACCATCTCCACGGTGCGGGGCTGAGCCTGGCGCAGATAGGAGGTCATGCGCTGGATCGCCTTCGGACTGCCCAGGCGGCTCGCCATGACTTCACCCAGTTCCGGTGGAAAACCCTGCTCAGCCAGGGTTTCTTTTAATTCATCACGGCAGCGGCTCCAATAGATCTGATCTGATGTAGGCACAGGCAAGGCTCCTTTCCATAGATTCTGATAGAAGGAT
>JAFVHC010000204.1 GCA_017474705.1 Bacillota bacterium | reverse complement strand
GTCGCCGTACGGCGTCGGCGCTGTCCAGTACAGGTTCTTGGCCACGCGTTCAGTCATGATATAGTGGCTGGCGCGGGACTGATCATAGAAGTACTCGGAAGCCTTCTCAGGACTTTCTTCATAGTTCTTCCAGAAGGTGTGGACCAGGTCGGACGGACGCGCCATAAAGAAACCCATGATCCGCGCATCCATCAGATCCCGAAGCGTAACGGTATCATCCTCCAGGATGCCTGCTTCGACAGCGTAATCCAGGATCTCGTCCAGGATGGGCTGCGGTGTAAGGTCGGTACATTTGGCACGGGCTGCTTCAAAAGCTTCCACAGGCGGCTGGCCCTGCTCGATCCCCTCAGCCGGCTCTTCCAGCTTCAGAAGATCCATCAGCAGATTGCGGCTGTATACGGCGTCCGGCGCCTCGATGAGGTTGCGGTCCAGCGCGTAAGCAACTAATTCTTCCACCAGCATCTTGATATCGGTCATGATTCCTTTGTTTCCTCTCTTATGATATTCAATACTGCTTCCAGACCGTTCTTGTCCGGCGCGGCGAGCATGGCGTCCCGATAAGACTGACGATTTTCCCAGGTGCCGAGGACCGCTTCCACGAGCGTTTCCGTGTTCATATCTTCTTCAGGCAGTACGCAGCTGTAGCCCTTCTTTTTGAAAGACTCAGCATTGAGGATCTGATCCCCGCGGCTCTGCGACAGCGGCAGCGGGATCAGGATGTTGGGAATGGCCAGAGACAGGATCTCGGCTAGTGTATTGGCACCGGCCCGGCTGATGATGATATCGGCCGCAGCGTACAGATCCTTCATTTCGGGACCCGCATATTCGATCTGATGATATCCTTCGGTCCCATCCAGAGAATCCTCACGTTTACCGCTTCCGCACAGATGCGCGATCTGGAACTTTTTGGTAAGTTCCGGCAGCGCCTGACGGACAGCTTCGTTGATGGCTCCGGCGCCCTGGCTTCCGCCCGTTACCATGATGACCGGCTTTTCGGCAGTGAATCCGCAGAGCGCAAGGCCCGCTTCTTTACTGCCCTCAGCCAGGCTTTCCCGGATGGGGGTACCGGTATGCACAGCTTTTCCACCCTTGATCTGCGCGACCGTTTCCTCGAAATTCGTGCAGATGCGGGCTGCGAACGGGATGGCCAGTTTGTTGGCCAGGCCGGGCGTCATATCGCACTCATGGATGACGCAGGGGATGCGGCGGATCCGGGAGGCAAGTGCTACGGGCACGCTGACAAAGCCTCCTTTGGAGAAGATGACGTTCGGTTTCAGCTTGCCCAAAAGCCGCAGGGACTGGAAGAACCCTCTGAGCACCCGGAACGGATCGGTCAGGTTCCTGAAGCTTCTATAACGACGCAGTTTACCGGAGGAAATGGGATGATAAGGGATCCCCTCCGCTTCGATCAGACTGCGTTCGATCCCGTCGTAGCTGCCGATATAATGGATATCATAACCGTCCTCTTTAAGGCGCGGCAGCAGTGCGATATTAGGTGATACGTGACCGGCCGTTCCTCCGCCGGTCAGAACGATGGTCTTGGCCTTGCTCATTCAAGGGCCTCCTTGATGGCTGTCTGAATATCATTCAGTTCTTCTGCGGACGGACTGCCCGGCTTCCACTCACCGACCTCTGTTCCGTCATAACAGGGGATGATATGCAAATGGAAATGCATGACGGTCTGACCCGCCATGGCTCCGTTGTTCTGCACGAGTTTGACACCGGCAGGCTGGAACGCTTTTTTCACTGCGGCAGCGATCTTCTGCGCCAGCGGCAGCACTTCTGCTGCAAGTTCCTCCGGCAGTTCAAAGAGATCATTATAATGCTCTTTCGGAAGGATCAGAACGTGGCCCCGGGACGCCGGTCCGATATCCAGCATGACCTTGAAATGCTCGTTCTCAAAGACGGTTTTGAAGGGATCTCACCCCGGATGATCCGGCAGAAGATACAGTTGTCCATACTGAAACCTCGTTTCTGTTTTAGTACTCTTATGATAGCACGAATCCTGTGATTCTACAACGTGTATTTTCAGGATTTCAATGCCGCGTACACGTCCTGTTTACGGATACCGCGTTCCCTCGCGACCCGTTTCATAGCCTCTTTTTCAGGCAGCTCCGGGTACAGCGCCATATGCTCTTCGATAGAAAGATCCTCCCACCGTTTTTCTTCTTCCTGACGCAGCATTTCCGGATCGGCGCCATCCACGATGATGACGAATTCTCCCCGCGGCGGCTCTTTCTCATAGGCTGCAAGCAGCTCTGCGATCGTACCGCAGCACCGTTCTTCATGTTTCTTTGTCAGCTCCCGCACCGTCACGACACGGCGGTCTCCCACCGCTGTTCTCAACGTTTCCAGGGTCCGCGTCAGATGATGCGGCGCTTCGTAGAAAAGCACCGGCCGGGTCTCAGTACGAAGGCTGTCCAGCAACGCCTGCAGCTCCTTCTTATCTGTCGGCAGGAAACCTTCGAAGATGAAGCGTCTCATATGCAGGCCGGAGAGCGTCATCGCGGTGACGAAGGCTGATGGACCGGGCAGCGACGTCACAGGGACCCCTGCTTCGTAGCACAGGCGGATCAAGGTCTCGCCCGGATCCGAAATGCCGGGCGTACCGGCATCGCTGACCAGCGCGATGTGCTTTCCTTCCTGCATCATCTGCACCAGCTGCGGCCCCCGCGTCTGCTCGTTGAATTTATGATAACTGATCATCGGCGTTTCGATATCATAGGCGTTCAGCAGTTTGATGGTCTGCCTGGTATCCTCCGCGGCGATGAGATCCGCCTCTTTCAAAGTACGCAGCACTCTGAGGGTGATATCCTCCAGATTGCCGATCGGCGTAGCACAGATCGAAAGTCTACCTTCCATGGGTTCCCCTTACAGTTTGTTCGCAATCTTGAAGATGATGGATTCATGGACCCGGACCGCTTCCTGCGGACACAGTTCCTGGCAGCAGAAACAGCGGATGCATTTCTTATGGTCAACGGAGGGACGGGCTTTGCCAGTAGCCTGATCGCGGACCATCGTCAGCGCTTTGGGCGGGCAGTTGGCCGCACAGACACCGCAGCCGACACAGCGCTTCGGGTCGAACTGCACTTTGGCCCGTGCCATTTTGGAGATCGGATCCGCGAGCCAGTTCGGCAGCTTCACACGCAAAAGATCATGCTCCAGATGATCCGGCATCTTGAAATCCGGCACCAGGAATTCTGCTGGATCATCCCCCTTGCAGACGACCTGCTGCGGATCGAGCAGCCCTCTCTCGATAGCAAGACGCAGCATGGGCACTTGCTCAGGTTTCAGTCCGATCATACCGCAGGCGACAAGGTCCAGCGCGCAGGGATCGGGAGATGCCAGGACTGCTCCGATGGCCCGGGGCGTACCCGCGGTCGGTCCATTACCTTCCATGCCGACGACCGCGTCCATGAAGGACAGGACGGGATGTGCCGCCATGCAGATATCCAGCAGCGCGTTGGCGAAATCCTCTTCCGCGGGCATGCGCACATGATAGTCCGCCTTGACCGTGCCCGGGATGGTACCGAACATGTTCTTGGCTGCGCCGGTATAGGTCATCATGCTGTGGGTCTTCAGCTTGCAGGCCGAGACTACATAATCTACGTCTTTGAGCATGGCCGTCATGGTCAGTTTTTTCATCAGTTTGCCGTTCGGATTGTCGACCTCGATGGTGCCGGTATTCTCATTGAGCCGGAAACCGGATTCCTTTGCGATCCCCTCCATCCCGGTGGCCCGGTAGATGTACCTGAGGGCTGTCTGATTGAACGGGCCGCCCGGACTGTCGCCTAAAACGACGTCCATGCCATAGTCCTTCAGGATCTCACCCAAAGCCTGGACGAAGACCGGATGCGTCGTCGCATGCCGTTCCGCCTTCTTGCCCAGAATGAGATTGACCTTGATGAGCACGGTACGGCCGGGCTCCATATAGGCGCTGAGACCTCCGATCTCCTCGATCGCCTGCTCCAGCGCGGCACGCACCTTGTCCTTCTCATAGGCGTTACAGCCATGAACTGCTACTGTCTGACTCATAAAAACTCCTTATTGCTTCTGGTCCATACCGTAGATGGACAGTACTTCTTCCGTGTATTTTCCTGGCGACGTATAAATGATGAGCGGCGGCGCCGTTTTCAGTTCCGGACCGCCCTGCAGTACCGCCTCGATGAGCATCATCGTCGGAGCCGCATCCGCGAAGGGCTGAATGAATCTAAGCGCCTTCGGTTCCAGATGATGCCCGGTCAATGCACTGAACACAGCCGCCAGCCGGGCCGGCCGATGTACGATATATAACCGTCCGCGGGACTTAAGCACTCTGGAGGCCGCGACAGCCACGTCCTCGATGGTGCAGCTGACTTCGTGCCGCGCGATCGTACGGGAGGCTGCTTCGTTTTTCAGGCCGCCCTGTACCGGCATGTACGGCGGGTTGCAGACCACCACGTCCATGGATTGGCCTGCATAAAATTTCCCGATCTGCCGAAGATCCCCGCAGGTGATGGTGATATCCTGCTCCAGGCCATTCATCCGAACACTGCGCTCAGCGCGTTCCGCCATCTCCGGCTGGATCTCCAGGCCAAAATAGCGGGCTTGCGGATGGCGTGCATGCATGAGCAGAGGCAGGATACCGCTGCCTGTGCCTAAGTCCAGCACCTTTTCTCCGGGTTCGATCTTCGCAAAATCGGCCAGCAGGACCGCATCGATCCCGAAACAGAAAGCCTTCGGATCCTGCAGGATCCGGTAGCCATTCCGGTTCAGATCATCGATCCGTTCCCCTTCTTTCTGATAGTATTCCTGTTTCATAAATAGACGAAAAAGCCTGATCTTGATCAGGCTTTAGGTTCTTCTTTCACTGCGTCCTTCTTCGGTCCGCGGCGATCCTGTCTGGGCGGGCGGCGGCTTGCGCGCTGTCTGTCACGCGGGCGGTCCTCATCGAACTCATGCTCCATGGCTTCCAGCTGACGCTCCTCTTCCGCGTCCATGACTTCTTCATTCATATTGCCTTTACGGCGCTTGTGCCGCACGATCCGCACATCTTCGACAGCGTATTCATTGATGGCGACGTCCCCCTTCTCCTGGGTGACTCCGACCTTGATCAGCTGGCGCAGCACGTTGACATGCAGGACCTCACCGGTACCGTCCGGCGTATCCACCGTATCTCCCTCGTCCGGCAGACGGCGGTTCAGTTCTTCATAGGTCGAGTCCTCATACTTCAGGCAGCACATCAGGCGGCCGCAGGTGCCGGAGATCTTGGAAGGATTCAGGGACAGGCTCTGATCCTTCGCCATCTTGATCGACACCGGCGCAAAGTCCGAAAGGAAGGTGCTGCAGCAGAACGGACGGCCGCAGATGCCGATGCCGCACTGCATTTTGGTCTCATCGCGGACACCGATCTGGCGCAGCTCGATGCGGGTGCGGAACACTGCAGCCAGGTCCTTGACCAGCTCACGGAAATCCACACGGCCGTCGGCTGTGAAATAGAACAGGATCTTATTGCCGTCGAAGGTATATTCCACGTCGACCAGCTTCATATCCAGTTCATGATGCGCGATCTTTTCCTCGCAGACGTGGAACGCCTGCTTTTCCGATTCCAGATTTTTCTGGTAGGTTTCTTTATCTTTATCGTCCGCTTTACGGATGATCGTGCGCAGCGGCATTACGATATCTTCATCTCCGGCCAGCTTCGGATCGCTGACCACCAGGCCGTATTCCACGCCCCGAGCGGTTTCTACGATGACGTAGTCCCCTTTTTTGATCTCATGGGTCCCGGGAGAAAAGTAATACACTTTTCCCGCATGCCGGAACCGTACTCCAATTACGGTAACCAAAATAATCTCCTTTAAAGCAAAATATATATTGAATCCACTTATATGAGCGTGGATAACAGCCAGTCGATGGTGAACGTATACTGCGCGCCCTGCCGGATCGCATCTTCCGCTTTCTGCACATTGGAAAAGAGTTTCAGGACTTCCTCTGTAGTGTAAGATGCGGACAATGCACGTATGGTCTCCGCTGCATCGCGTGTGATGAGAGCGGTCTCGTCATGCGTGCTGCGGTACATCAAAAGATCCCGGTACCACAGTTTGATCAATGAAAAAACAGTATCCTGCCGGTCCTTGTTGCGCTCGAAAAAATCAGCCAGCGCCAGGATCTGCGCAGGCTTCATGTGCGGCAATTCAGTGAGGATGTCGGTAAGTTCGGCACGCAGCGCATTGAATGCCTGCGAACCGGCCAGCTGCAGCGCATAGCCTAGACTTCCGCGGCTGAGGGCCGCTGTGACCGCCGCATGCTCCGCGTTCATGCCCAGGCGCTCCACCAGCGAACCGCTGATGATATCCGCAGGCAGAGGCTGGAACCGGATGGTGATGACACGTGACAGTATGGTGGGCAGAAAGCCGGTACCTGTTGACGCCAGCAGAATGATGACTACATAGGAAGGCGGCTCCTCCAGCGTTTTCAGGAGTGCATTCTGCGCTTCCGGCGTCATGAGATCCGCATCCTCGACGACATATACTTTATATGCACTTTGATACGGCTGCGTACGCACGTCCGCGACCAGCTGTTCCCGGATGGGCCTGATGCCCAGAGAGTTTTTTCCGCTCTCCCGCCGGATCCAGCTGACGTCCGGATGATTGCCGGAATCCAAAGTCCGGCATGACACACAGTGGCCGCAGGGCATATGCTGCGCCTGCGGCTCAGTGCAAAGCAAGGCTTTAATGAATGCGCGGGCCATGGTATGTTTTCCGACGCCCTCGATCCCTTCGAACAGATACGCATGCGAAACGGTATCCTGGTTCAGGGCTGCGGCGAGCCGTTCCCGGATCGCCTCATGGCCGGCTACTCCGGTAAAAACACTCATTTTAGAATTTGCAGAACTGTTCGACGTCGATGACGAAAACGGTAGCTCCGCCTGCCGTGACCTCGATCGGATACGGAATGTAGCCTTCAGGAGAGGTGCTGTACGGCTGGTTAGCGATGGTCATCTGCTTCTTGGTCTGGCACTTCTCATGGATGATGTTCAGGACCAGATCGACACGATCCTCCTCAACACCAATCAGCATCGTGGTATTGCCGACACGCAGGAAACCGCCGGTACTGGCCAGTTTAGTGACCTGGATGTTGTTTTTGTTCAATGCTGTAGTGAGTTTATGTGCATCTTCATCATGGATGATCGCTAAAATAAGTTTCATATAAACTCCTCCTTGAAACGTATTATCTTCCGGATACCTTATTATAGCACAAATTTTGCAAAATGCAAAAATATTTTTTTCGTCATTCCGCATAAAACAGCGTCTAAATATTTGTCATTTTGATTATATAATATAATTGACAGATTATTCGTTTTGGAGTACAATAAAAGCATCAATGAAACTATGGGAGGGTTGTATATGAATACCGAAAAATTCACCAGAAAATCCATCGAGGCCATCCAGGCCGCCCAATCCATCTCTACAGAATATACGCACAACAGCGTGGACTGTGAACACCTGCTGCTGGCTCTGCTCCAGCAGGACGAAGGGCTGATCCCCGCGCTGCTCGACCGCATGCAGGTCGATACAGGCCGTTTGTCCGACGCTGTGGAGGCACTTCTGTCTCGCAAGCCCGGCGTCACCGGGCCTGGACGTGAAGCTGACCGTATCTATGTGTCCCAGGATCTGGACCGTGTCCTGAATGCTGCCGAAAAGATCGCCGCCCAAATGAGCGATGAATATGTGTCCGTGGAGCACCTGTTCCTCAGCCTGCTGGAGAACGGCAGCCGCAGCATCAAGGACCTGTTCCGCCAGTTCGGTATCGAAAAAGAAGGGTTCTTGAACGTACTGAAGTCCGCCCGTGGCAACACCCGCGTCACCAGCGACCAGCCGGAAGCCACCTATGACGCGCTGAAGAAATATGGTACCGACCTGGTCGATGCCGCCCGCCGTCAGAAGCTGGATCCGGTCATCGGCCGTGACGCGGAGATCCGCAATGTCATCCGCATTCTGAGCCGCAAGACCAAGAACAACCCGGTCCTGATCGGTGAACCGGGTGTCGGCAAGACCGCTATCGTAGAAGGTCTGGCGCAGCGTATCGTCCGCGGCGATGTGCCGGCCGGTCTGAAAGACCGCACCGTATTCTCGCTGGATATGGGTGCGCTGATCGCCGGTGCCAAATACCGGGGCGAATTCGAGGAACGTCTGAAGGCCGTCCTCAACGAAGTCAAGAGCTCCGAAGGCCAGATCATCCTGTTCATCGATGAACTTCATACCATCGTCGGCGCCGGCAAGACCGACGGCGCTATGGATGCCGGTAATCTCCTCAAACCCATGCTGGCCCGCGGCGAGCTGCACTGCATCGGCGCTACCACGCTGAATGAGTACCGCCAGTATGTAGAAAAGGATGCCGCTCTGGAACGTCGTTTCCAGCCCGTCATGGTGGAAGAACCAACGGTGGAAGATACCATCTCGATCCTGCGCGGTCTGAAGGAACGGTACGAAGTCTTCCACGGGGTGAAGATCACCGACGGTGCTTTGATCGCCGCCGCCACTCTGTCCAACCGTTATATTTCCGACCGTTTCCTGCCGGATAAAGCCATCGACTTGGTGGATGAGGCCTGTGCTGTCATCCGTACCGAGATGGACTCCATGCCGACGGAACTGGACGAGATCTCCCGCCGCATCATGCAGTTGGAGATCGATGAAGCCGCTCTGAAAAAAGAAGAGGACGATC
>JAFVHC010000203.1 GCA_017474705.1 Bacillota bacterium | reverse complement strand
TACCGCCCCGATCAGATTGCGGTATTTCATATCCTACCCTAAGCCCCCTGTTTTTTCTGTTTGGATACTCGTACCCTATATTGTACTGCAAAACAATAAAACAAGCAACCTTTTTTCCTGAGCACGTGAGAAGGCCTCATTCTGCTGCTTTTTTCAGGGTATCTCCCTTCAAGCGATACGTCGTCCAATCCTCCATCACAGCCGCACCCATGGAGTATAGAAATCGATGCTGGGTTTGTTCCAGTCCAGGCACGCCCATTCCAGGCGGCCGCACCCTCGTTCCACTGTGATCTGCGCCAACTTCTTCAATAACGCTTTGCCATACCCTTTGCCTCTGTAGGCAGGAAGGACCAAAAGATCCTCCAGGTAGATGCCGGCGCGTCCGAGGAACGTGGAAAAGTTATGAAAGAACAGGGCAAAA
Source organism: Bacillota bacterium (assembly GCA_017474705.1). GTDB lineage: Bacteria > Bacillota > Clostridia > Lachnospirales > Bianqueaceae > RUG159. The sequence continues at coordinate 19,081 of JAFVHC010000203.1, read as the reverse complement.
CCGACCTCTTTTCCATCCTCTAAAACAAAGAGCACTTCCGCTTTCTGCTTTTCAAAGATCCATTCATGCAGCAGGTCTTCTGTAGCGACCACCTGATCCGTCATCTTTTCATAAGAGGCCAGTTCCTGGATAAAAGCAAGGATCAAGGTACAATCCTTTTCCGTCGCAAAACGAAACTCCATATCATTCTTCCTTACTGTTCGTGCTGATTGGCCCCGCGCCGGGGTGTTTCAAAGAAATAACCCCAGATTGAGCCTGACTTCTCTGTTCTCAACATCGTGATTCGAATAGCAGCAGGTATCCAGGCCGATCAGTCCAAACCCTTCATGCAGATAGAAACCGATCGCCTTGGTATTGCAGGATTGGGTCTCCAGCATGATCGCACGCCGCTTCTGCCGCATGGCGATCTCTTTGGCCTTTTCCATCAGCCGGTGGCCGACTCCTTGACCGCGCAAAGCTTCTGACACCCAAAGCTCCGTCACCAGCATGCGGTTGGACCATTCTTCCGGGCAGACTTCTATGCAGGCGAGGAGGCTCCCATCTTCGCCCACCACGCCATAGGCCTCCGCATTTTCCCAATACTCTTGATATAAGCGATCAGGAAAGTCATATTCCTCCGGGGTATGGACGATCTCCTCTTCTGCCATTTTCCTGACTAGTGAGATGTGACAGCCATCATGATCCAGCGGATCGATGATCACGTCATAATACTCGTTGTTTCTGGTCTCTAAAGGAATGTCCTTGCCCTTCCACTGCTCTTTCGGCAAGTAAACGATCTCCATCACCGTCAAACCTCCTTCACTGCTGCAGTCACGAACTCCTGGAGCGGCTGTCCCGGCAGGCCGCCTTTCATCTGGCTGACGGTACAGGTTCCGTCCCCGAAAGTGAAGCGCAGTACCTTACGAGAGTTGTTTTCCGGCCACAATTCCTCCAGTCGGAACACATGGTCGGATTCCCAGACACCGTTGGCATAGCACTGTGTCGCGAACTGCCATGGGGAACGGAAACGATTGTAGCGCCTCGTCCCGTCCATAGCGAATTCCAGGCAACAGGACATATGGTCGACACTTTCCCAAAGGATCGTACCTTCCATCTCGCCGAACCGGATCTCGAAACGACGCACGGGCTCGGCTTCCGGTGCGAACATGCCCAGACAGTACAGATCGAAGCTGCCGTCCTTGACCAGGTACTTGCCGGAGGCAGTCTCTTTGCCTGCCGCGTAAGGCCTGAATTCCGGTGCGGCGATGGTCAGGTGCCTGAGCCTGTTTCGCAGTTTCTCAGATGCCGCCGCGCAGGCCTCGTCCTTTTCGATCTCTTCGTCCACGACCGCGGGCAGCAGGATGTCCCAGACCGCCTTCAGTGCTTTTGCCGGATTCGATCCCGGCGCGTTCTGGTTCATCGCTACGATCATATCCTTGTCCGGGATCACGATGGAGAACTGTCCGGCGGCCCCATCCGCGCGATAGGCACCGGGATGCTGGCACATCCACATCTGATATCCATAACCCGCGCAGCCATCCAGTTCACCACGCTCACGGGCTCCATGATTATCATTTTCGATCTGCTTCGTCGTCGCCAGACGCACAAACTCTTCCGGCAGGATCCGTTCCCCTTCCCATACACCGCCGTCTTTGTAGAGTTTCATCAACCGCAGGTTGTCCTCGGTGGTCGAGACCGTGCGCCAGGCCCACATGTCCGCATCCGCCGGGGCGATCCCATGCAGGATGTTCTTTCCATTGATGCCGATCTTGGGGAAGAGTTCTTCTTCCAGGAAGGTATAGACGTCCCTACCGGTCAGTTTTTCGACCACTTTTCCGAGGAAGGTGGATCCAACACTGTTGTACCAGAAATATGTGCCCGGTTTATGCTCCAAGGGCATGGCCATGAAATTCTTCACCCAGCCGCCTTCCATTTTGGGAAAGGCCGTCATACCGCTGCCCATGGTCAGGACGTGGCGGATCGTCAGCTCCGGGAAGTATTCCGAAGGCTCTTCCGGGATAAATTCCGGAAAGATCACACTCAGCGCTGTATCCAGCGTCAACAGGCCTTTACAGATCAGGATGCCGATCGCCGTACCCATGTAGGTCTTGGTCAAAGACGCGCACATATGCGGGATGCCCGGCCCATACGGTGCCCAGTAGCCTTCCGCGATGACCTTATCGTGCCGCATGATCATCAGACCATGCATCTCGGTATAACCGCTTTCCAGATCGTCCAGGAACGCAAGGATCCCTTCCGGACGAACGCCGGCTTCTTCCGGTGAGACTCGTTCAAACTCTTTTCTGACAAACATGGTCTTTTCCCTTTCTTATAGGTTTTCCAAGCGCAGGAACGCCTGCTGACACCACCGGAACAAGGTCGCAAATGCTTCGTCGAAATCATAGTCGTCCGGCAGTTCCGCCATTTCCAGAACTGCACGGTCATTTCCCGAGACTTGCTCTTTCAGTTCTCTTTTCGTGGCCACGAACGCACCGCTCTCCAGGTAGTGCAGGTTCTGGATCAAAAAGAACAGGTTCTTGCAGGTGGCGCGGAACTTCCGCACATTCTTCTCTCGGTCTCCATGGATGTATCTGTGACACAATTCATGGTATAAGTTCCCTAAGCTTACCTTGACGTAATCGATCTCATCCGCCCGGTCCGCTGCAGGCAGATAGTTCTCCAGAGCGCCAAGTATATCCTTCGTCGTATGCTTCAGCTGGCATACCTCCAACGGATTCCAGCGCATCATTTCATCTTTTCCGCAGATGAAACCGCAGGACTTGTCATAGTATCCGATCTGCTGCAGAATCTCTCGGTACCGGTCCATATCCTGCACAGAGAACCGATCCAGAATGATCATGATATCTATATCGCTGTTTTCATGCGCCTCACCGCGCAGATAACTGCCCTGCAGACCGACATATAACAGTCTGTCACCAAAAGCCTTTCCACATTCTGTGATCAGCTGCTCCAGATACTGATTCAGATCAAACATATCTCCTCCAGATCATCCCTTGATGGGGATCTGCTCCCCCAGGTATTTCGGCTTCACCTGGAACAGGCAGCCGAAGAAGTCCTTGACTCTTGCCAGGCATTCCCTTGCTTCACGATAATACTTGCCTCCGTATGCGATCCGCTCGGCATCCGCACCATAGGCTGTGAATCCAACCCTTTCCGCGATATATAAGGCGCGGAACAGGTGATATTTCTGTGTAACGACGATGGCGCTCTCTACACAGAAGACCTTCTTCGCCCGGACCATGCTGTCATACGTACAGAACCCGGCATGATCCTTGACGATATCCTCCTGCGGCACTTGCAGCACTTCCGTAAGATAGCGCTCCATCGCCCCGACTTCATCGTATCGGTTCGACCCATTATCCCCGGAGACCAGGATCTTGTCCGCAGCTCCCGAATCATACAGAGCCGCACCCATATCCAGCCGCTCCCGCAGCATCGGACTGGGCGTACCATCGCTTTGCAGACCGGCGCCGAGGATCAGGATGCAGTCCGTTTTCTGGTCCGGAAGGCCGGATGTGATACGGCCGTCAACGCATTCCAAGTCCAAAATGTGCGCCTTACCTTGTACGACCACGATCGTATGTGCCGCAAAGCAGAGCACCGCCATGACCAGCACGAAGATGAACGCGCCTCGAAACCATTTCCGGCCCCTTGTCGTTTTTGATCGCTTCTGATCTTTAACCATCAACATTTCTTTGCACGTACGGTGTACGTACTTTCACCCCATTTCTGCAGCAGTTCGACTTCCGGGAAACCCGCTTTTCTGAGAAGCTCCATCTCATGCTCCACCAACAGGGGCGTGTCATAATGATAGAATGCGTCATCAGCGATGCCCTGTTCCCGTTTCAATGTTTCAAGATTCCGGAAATACTCTTTTTCCAGTTCTTCAGACTCCGCGAAATAGTCAGTCAGGATGAAGATGCCTCCCTTTTTCAGGGCATTGTACAGCTTCGCGTACAGCGCGGCTTTTTTCTCGGCCGTGAAATGATGCAGAGATTCCACGGATACCGCAGCGTCGAAGCATGCTGCTCCGAAGGGCTCATCAAAATAGGAATTGCAGATCAAGGTCAGCTTCTTTTCCGGGAACTTAGCCTTCAGCTCCCGCAGCATGACGTCGGATAGATCGATCCCTGTGATCTGCGCGGTCGGATTCAAAGCAAAATACGCCTCCAGTTCCAACCCTGTCCCGCAGCCCAGGTCTAGCACGGCGGCATCTGCTTCTTTGGGCAGCGAAGATGCTGTATAAGCGTAGAAGGCAGACGCCCCTTCGATATCCCGCCGCATATGTTCGTCATATCCATCAATCCGCGCGGCGAAGAAATCATCCATCCGCTCCAGTTTCATCCTGGCTCTCCTTTCTCAGAGACAAAAAGGGCATAGGATCCTCACTGACCTTGTGCCGTGAGGATCTTATGCTCTGTATGATCATTACATTTTTACTTCTGCACCGATGGCTTTTCCGGCTTCGATCAGCTTGTCCATAGCCTCCGCAACTTCCGCCGCTTCCAGGGTGCGCTCCATAGAAGTGAAAGTGAAGCGGAGCGTCACACTCTTCTTGTCGGTCCATGTCGGATCCTGATAGATGTCGACCAGTTCGACCTTCTCCAGGTCCTGCAGATCCAGGCCATCCACCATTTTGTTGAAGGTGCTGTATGTGGTCTCGGCCGGAACGATGAAGCTCAGGTCGTTGCTGATGCTCGGGAAGCGGCTGGGCTCCTTGAAGGTCGGCAGCACGATGTCCGCCTGGCTCAAAGTACCCATATCCAGCTCGATGGCCACAGCCGCGCCTTTCTTGTCGATCTTATCCATGACTTTCGGATGGACCACGCCCATGACGCCCACAGGCTCGCCGTCCCGCAGGATCTGATAGCTGTTGTACGGATGCATCCAGCTCAAGGGCTTCGTCACAGCCTGATATGCAACAGACTTGTTGTGGATGATCTGCCCGATGGATTCCAGCAGGACTTTTGCCTGGAAGAACAGGAGCATTTCCTCTGACTTGCGGCCATAGAAGACCACGCCCAGCATCTTATGCTCGTCCGCCAGACCATCTTCCTTCAGCCTCGGAACGACGCTGCCCATCTCGAAGATGTTGAAGCGCGGTCCGTAAGTCCGGTTGCGGTCGACGACGGTCAGAAGTGTCGGGACCATCTGCGAACGGATCAGCTCGATGTCAGGAGAGACCGAGTTCGCGAGGCGCAGGCAGCCTTCCGCTTCCAGCCCGATGTCCTTCAGACGCTTGGCATCGTTCCAGATATAGGTATGGACTTCATGCGCACCAAAGTGGTCCGCCAGCATGTCCTTGAGCTTGGTAGTCAATTCGTGACGCGGATCCTGCTGCATCGGCGCAATGGCGCTTGTCGCCGTCTTGACCTCGAAATTGTCATAGCCGTAGATACGGGTGATCTCTTCGATGATATCGGCCTTGATGCTGATATCCTTGGTCGCACGCCAGCTCGGTACCTTGACGGTAAATACGTCGTCCTCGCGGGACAGGCCGAAGCCGAGAGACTTCAAAGTCTTCTCGATGCGCTCATTGGAGATCTCGATGCCGGTGTAACGATCGACATACGGTTTATCGAAGGTGATGGTGATCTCAGGATAATGTTTCACGTACTGCTCGCTCAAAGAACTGATCACCTTGACACCAGGATCGATCTGCGTCAGCAGGTACAGATAGCGCTCGATGGCGGGTACCGTCAGTTCCGGATCCAGCGTCTTTTCATAGCGCATGGAAGCATCGGTACGCAGACCGATGGCAATAGAAGATTTACGGACGCTGACGGCATCGAAGTTGGCGCTTTCCAGCAGGAAACTGTTGGTATCGTCCACGATCTCGCTCTCATAGCCGCCCATGATGCCGGCGACTGCCACCGGAACGCCTTTGGACTTGATCATCAGGGTCTCGGGCTGGATGGTGCGTTCCTTACCGTCCAGGGTCTCGAAAGTAAAGGCTTCCGGCATGTTGCCGACTTCGATCTCGGAAACGCGCTTATAATCGAACGCGTGCATGGGCTGACCCAGTTCCAGCATGATGTAGTTGGTCAGGTCTGCCAGCAGATTGATGGCGCGCATACCGCAGCGATACAGACGGATCCGCATGTTGACCGGGCTGACGCTTTCGGTCACGTTCTCGATGGCCATGCAGGAATACCGCAGGCAATGTTCCTTGTTTTCGATCTCGACCTTGACCTGCGGCAGATCCTTGAACTGCTCCGCGGAGACGGTCTCGAAAGGCTTCAGCTCGCGGCCGGACAATGCGGCAAACTCACGGGCGATGCCATAGTGGCCCCAAAGGTCGGGACGGTTGGTCAGAGACTTGTTGTCGACTTCAAAAACGGTGTCTTCGATCTCATACAGGTCCTTGATGTCCATACCGATGGGTGTGTCCTCCGGCAGGATCATCAGACCGGAATGATCGTCACTGACAAGGATCTCGTCCTCACCGCAGCACATGCCGTGGCTCTCTACGCCCGCGATGGGACGGGCACCGATGTCCATGCCGCCGGCATGACCGCCTTCCTTGACAAAGGGCACCTTGATGCCTACGGAGACGTTCGGTGCGCCGCAGACGACCTGATATACGCCATCACCGGCGTCGACCTGCAGCAGATGCAGCTTATTGGAGTTCGGGTGCGGTTCGCAAGCGATGACCTGCGCGACGACGACGTCCTTCAGATCGGCGCCGATATGGTAGACTTCTTCTACCTCTGCCGTGCCCAGAGTGAATTTATGGATCAGCTGGTCCAGGTCCAGACCGGACAGGTCGACGAAATCCTGGATCCAATTCATAGATAATAACATGATTCAGTTCTCCTTTCCCTGTCTTTATCGTACCTTGAACTGTTCTAGCGCCTTCAGGCTGCCGGAATTGAGCATACGAATGTCCTTGATACCATACTTCATCATTGCCAGGCGGGTGAGCCCCAAGCCGAACGCGAAGCCGGAATACTTCTCGCTGTCGATGCCGGCCATTTCCAGTACGTTGGGATGGATCATGCCGCAGGGGCACAGTTCGATCCAGCCGCTCTGCTTACAGGTCGGGCAGCCTGTACCGCCGCAGACATGGCACTGGATATCCAGCTCGAAACCAGGTTCGACGAAGGGGAAGAAGCCCGGACGCAGCCGCACGGTGATCGGTTTGCCGAACACTTCGGACAGCATGGTCTTCATGAAATAGATCAGGTTGGAAATGGATATGTCCTCTCCGACCATGATACCTTCCATCTGGAAGAAAGTGTTTTCATGGCTGGCATCCAGAGCCTCGTTACGGAAGCAGCGGCCGGGGAAGATGGCGCGGGTATTGGCACCGTACTTGCGCAGGATGGCATTCTGCGCCGCGGAGGTATGGGTCTTGAGAACCTGACCATTCTCCAGATAGTACGTATCCTGCATATCGCGTGCCGGATGATATTTCGGGATATTGACCGCCTCGAAGCACTCGTATTCGGTCACGATCTCTTTGTAGTCCTCGATGGTGAAGCCCATGCTCTTAAAGATCTCTTCCAGTTCGCGCTGTACCAACGTGATGGGATGCAGGGTACCCTGTCCAAGGTCGACCGGCATGGAAATGTCATAACGTGGATCATTTTTCAGACGGGCTTCCTGGCGGGCTGCCTCCAATTCAGCAGAACGCTTCTGGATGAACGCCTGCACCTCCTGCTTGAACGTATTGATCCTCTGTCCGGCTTCTCTCTTCTCGTCACCGTTCAGATTCTTCAGACCTTTGAGCAGTTCCGTCACGCTTCCCTTTTTACCCAGATAGGCGATCCGGACCTTTTCCAGCTCCTCCGTTTCCTGTGCCGCGGCAAGTTCTTCACGAAAACGCCGGGACAGTTCTTCGATGTTCAACATATTTCTCCTCCTAAGAATGTATATGATATATAGAATGCTTTTTGATACGCGCTGCTTCGCTCCGCTCTCGCTGCGCTGAAACACTCGGTCTCCGCTCATTCCTGCGGAATGGCTCCGTCCTCGTGTTTCGGCGGGCCAATATTAGTACTACTTTTTGATACGCGCTGCTTCGCTCCGCTCTCGCTGCGCTGAAACACTTGGACTCCGCTCATTCCTGCGGAATGGCTCCGTCCTCGTGTTTCGGCGGGCCAATATTAGTACTACTTTTTGATACGCGCAGCTTCGCTTCCGCTCTCGCTGCGCTGAAACACTCGGTCTCCGCTCATTCCTGCGGATTCGCTGCGTCCTCGTGTTTCGGCGGGCTTCAAGGTCTTGCATAGGAATGAGAATGCAAGCATTTTCATTCCTATGCAAGACTTTTCAGCCCTGTGTATCAAAAAAATCCCATCCAATTCATTGGACGGGATAATGACCGTGGTACCACCAATATTCAAAGCGTAAGGATACGCTTCCTCGTTATGTCCTTTAATGCAGTGACGTACAGCCTTGTAAGCGGCAGCTCCGATATATGAAATTCGATCCGTGACGTGACCTGAAAGATGCTTGCAGCCGGTGACATCTTCTCTCTGCCAGTACTTTCACGCTCTACTGAGTATATCTTCGACGCAGTTCGGCATATAGTATACCACTCGGAGCCGTGTCTTGTCAATGCTATAAAAATATGATATAATATGGACGATACTATGTTTTGATATGAGAGGAATTCAATATACATGAAACCTGAAGACATCCGCTGGCTCGATGAAGAAGACAGCGAACAGCCCGCAGAAGAAACCGAGCAGACTGCAGAGGCGGAACCGGAAACCCCTCCGGCTTCTAAAAAGCCTAAGAAAAACCGCTCCTTCTCCTGGATCTTCGTTGTGATCGCTCTGCTGATCGGCGTTTTTTTCCTGTTCATCACCGGCGGTTTCAAAAAACTGTTCGGCGGGGATCGGCCGCAGACCCTGCGCGCCATGAGCGACCCCATCCTGTACAACACCGACAGTGTGACCCGCGTGCGTCCTTTCGGGGATCTGGCACTGCATATGAGCGCCAATGGTCTGCAGGCGTACAACACCAACGGTACTCTCGCCTGGGACCTGCCCTTTACCATGAGCTATCCTTCTCTGGTCACTTCCGATCGCTGCGCCATCGTCGCAGATCTGGGCGGTACGCAGATCCTGCTCATCGATGATACCGGTCTGCTGAATACGATCACGACCGAGGCTTCCATTTTGTACTGCACGGTCAATCACAACGGTTTCACCGCCGCGATCCTGGATTCCGGCGAAAGCCACACATTGGTCGTCTTTGACCAGTTCGGCCGCATATTGGTCCGCCGCATCACTTATGCGGATCAGGACGGCGTCCCCATGGCCATCGCCATCAATGATGACGCTTCCTGCATGGCTACGGCCTACATGATCTACACCGAAGCCGAACTGCGCAGTGCCGTCACACTTTTCAATCTGACCGATTCCGGCTCCGATTCCATCGATCGTATCGCCGGCAATTATACCTACACCAACACTTTGATCTCCGATCTGTATTATATGGGTGATGAACTGATCGCCATTGGTGACAACCGGATCGTCGGGATCCGTTCCACCGGGAATACCGCAGAAGACTGGAACCAGGATATCTCCTACGAGATCACCTCGCTGGGCTTTGGTTCTGACTTTGTCGCTTTGCTGCAGGGTGAGGGTCTGGTCGGCGTGGCCGGTGCTTCCGAGCACGATATGCTGGTCATCGGTGCCGATGGCAAGCGCCGTCTGGAACTCAATATGGAAGACAGCCGCAGGCTTTGGGTGCAGGGCGACGTCATCGTATACCAGGACGGTTTTGATTATATCGCACTGAACCGTGCCGGCGATCGTATTTGGTCCTACAACGCGGAAAACGCCATGCAGCTCTATCCCATCGGAGAAAAGGCCGCCTTGGGCAATACCGGCGGCTCCATGCAATTCTACATGACCGTTTCAGGAGGTGAATGATCTATGGAATCGACCATCTGGATCTCCCTGGCTCTGGATCTGATCGTCCTGCTGCTTTTGGCCGGAGGCATCCTGCTCGGCTACCACAAGGGCTTTATGAAGACCATCTACCAGCTGTTCTCCTGGGTCGCAGCCATCTTTTTGACGCAGCTGCTTTACCCTTATATGGTACAGATCCTCAAGGCTTCGCCCGTCTACACTTCCATCGCCAAGACGCTCAAAGGCGTACTTTCCATTCCGGATCTGAATGGAGACGCGGTCAAGACGATATCTTCTCTGAAGATCCCGGAAGTGCTGAAACTTAAACTGATCGAGAACAATAATTATGAAGTCTACCGCATCCTCGGTGCTGAGACTTTGAACGAATACATCAACGCTTACCTGACCAACATGGTCATCAACGCGCTGGGCATCCTTGTAACGTTCATCATCGTTTTCCTGCTGATCAAGATCGCGGCGATCCTTCTGGAGATCGCGGATCATCTGCCGGTCATCCGTCAGCTCAACCATACGCTGGGCGTCATCATCGGCGCGGCGAACGGAGTACTGTACGTATGGATCTTCTGCCTGCTGATCACCCTGTCCGGTGCGATCACCAAGCTTTCCTTCCTGTATCCGGCCATTTCATCCAGCCTGCTGACGCACTGGTTCTATAATCACAACATCCTGCTGGATTCTCTCCTCAGGATCTTCGGAGCATAACACGATGGCTGATCAATGCACTTATTGTCTGAACTTTGAATACGACGAAGAGTACGGTGAAGAAGTCTGTGTCATCGACATGGACGAGGACGAGTTCTACCGGCTGCAGCAGCATCCGGAACGTGGCTGCCCGTTCTTTCGGGTGGACAATGAATATAAGATCGTAGAAAAACAGAATTAGGAGGCCTCAAATCATGTTATTAGGCGGTATTGAAGCCGGCGGCACCAAAATGGTGCTCGCGGTCGGCGATGAAAACGGTAACATTTTCGAGAAAGCCACGATCCCTACCGATACGCCAGACGTATCCGTCCCCAAGATGATCGACTTTTTCAAAGGTAAAGGCATCGAAGCGCTAGGCATCGGCTGCTTTGGCCCGGTCGATCTGCACAGGGGCTCTAAAACCTTCGGCTATATCACTACGACGCCCAAACCGAAGTGGGGCAACTTCGATTTCGCAGGCGCTTTCCGCGAGGCTCTGAACATTCCTGTCGGATTCGATCTGGACGTCAACGCGGCTATGCTGGGTGAGGTCACCTGGGGCGCCGCACAGGGCTGTGAAAGCGCGATCTACATCACCATCGGCACCGGCGTCGGCGTCGGTGTGTGGGTCAACGGGAAACTGCTGCACGGCCTGATCCATCCGGAAGCCGGCCACATGATCCTCAACCGTCATCCGGAAGATCCCTATCCCGGCCACTGCCCGTTCCATGGCAATTGTCTGGAAGGTATGGCCGCCGGCCCCGCCGTCGAAGAACGCTGGGGCAAGAAGGGCTTCGATCTGGCCGACAACCCCAAGGTCTGGGAGATCGAGAGCTACTACATCGCACAGGCGATCACCAATTTCATCTTCTGCTATTCGCCTGAAAAGGTCATCGTCTGGGGCGGCGTCATGCATCAGGAGCAGATGTTCCCGATGATCCGCGCACAGGTCAAAGAGATGCTGAACGGATACCTGAACGCCCCTATCATCAACGACCACATCGAGGACTACATCATCGCACCGGGTCTGGGCGACGAGCCCGGCATCAAAGGTGCGCTGCGCCTGGCCTGGGAAGAACTGCAGGCCTGAAACAACCGTATATCGTTCCACAAAAAAAACTGCGGGCTTGTGCTCGCAGCTTTTTTCTTTGGGTGTTTACCTGATAAAGAACCAGCTTCTTTCTCAATACGGTAAATTTTTTTTGCCTACCGTATTTATGAAATACATTTGTTGGAATCAGGTATATTTCCCCTGATTTCCCTTCATTTCCTTCTTTCATTACAGGATATCTGCCTGCTTCTCCCTTAAATCAGGTAGCCTTTCTCACAAATCATCGATTTACTACCTGATCGAGAAAATTATTTTCTTCAAATCAGGTAAAAGAATGGAAACTACAGTATAAAACTCAGGTTATTAGAAAAATCAGGTAGACGTTACAACGATGATGTCTGGGAAGTCAACACCAGATCCCCGTTCGGCCGGCGGAGGCAGTATCCGGCTCCATTCCAATCGATCTCGGTCCTTTCTCCCGGCAGCAGATCTGGAATCTGCGTGCTGGTACCATCTTCAACTGTTATAGTATATCCAATGACCGCATGGCAGGGCAGATCGTTCCGGCAAGTGATCGTCAGTCGTCCCGGAGCTTCTGTTACTACGACCGGTGCGCACTCTTCCTGCAGCACCTTGTAAGAAGGCTTTTCATTGCCATAGATGTCAGTCGAACCGTGGACGCGGCGGCGCAGCTTCCCTTCGCCCTCTTCGCCCATCTGGGTGCGGTAATCGTTCAGGCTGAAGTGGATCGTCGCTCCGATCTGCGGAATGGTCCGATACTTTTTCATCTTTTGGACCAGATTTTCGATGCGGGCAGGATCCCCGCCCGGAAAGGCCGGTTCACAGACGCCGAATTCCGAGATCACGATGGGCAGACCGGATTCCGCAGTGGTGAGCCGATCCATATCTTCATCCAGATCCCGTCCCTGCACCCAGGTACCATAGTATTCATTGATCCACATGCTGTCCCCGATGCGGACCGCGTCGATGGCGGGCTCGCGCCACCAGGAATTGCTGACATAATTGACAAGGCGGTCCGGATCCAATGCGCGGAAGATATCGCGCACCTGTTCCAGGATGTACTTGGTTTCCGGTTCCTGGCCGCGCATTTCGTTGCCGACGCCCCAGGATACGATCGAAGGATGGTTCGCATGCGCTGCGACCATCTCTTCCGCATGCCGGCGGGAAACTTCGATCATCCAGTCTGCCTGGGCGCTGCCGGCCATATAGGCGCCGCCCCAGTTGGGGATCTCTTCCTGGACCAGCATGCCATGGCGGTCGCACCAGTCATAGATGGCGTCATCCTGCTGCCAATGGAAGCGGGTGAAGACGCAGTTGCTCTCTTTCAGCTGTTTACAGATCTGTTCCAGGTACGCCTTCGGCTCCGCGTTACCATATGCCGGATTGGAGCCGGGCATCCACTCGACGCCGCATAGGCGGACATATTCGCCATTCAGGACGAAACGCGGGCCATCGGCCCTGAATGCACGGGCACCGAAGGTGACTTCCGTGCTGTCCACCGGGCCGGTCACGACGGCACGGTACAATTTGGGACAGTCGAAATGCCACAAAGTCATTTCGGAGACGGTGAACGGCTCATCCGCCGGTCCCTCCGCGATCAATCGATCCTCATCAAAGATCGAAACTTTTTGTACAGGGCCTTCCGCTTTGATCTCGATCTCTACCGCACACGACATAACGCGGCAGCCATTGGATCCGATCTTGGGCCGTGCCATGACCTGCACCTTGCCGACACCATCCTGCGACAGCACTTCCATCGTTACACCGCGGATCAGGCCGCCGTCATCTGCCCAGTCAAAGCTGCGCTCGATGGGCAGGGCTCGCATACTGAAAGAATTATCGACACGCAGGACCAGTCGGTTTTCACCGGCCGCAAGGCCATCCGTCACGTCTAACGTAAAAGGAGCGAATCCACTGTCATAGTGCGCACCGACGAAGCGGCCGTTCAGCCACGCTTCCATATCCCGATATACACCGCCGAAATGCAGGCGGACTTTCTGTCCCTTGCTGCCTTCCGGGGCGATGAAACTCGTCTCATACCAGATCGCACCGCGATATTCTTCCAAGCCATCTTCCACGTTGATCGTGTGCGGGATCGTCACTTCGTGTGCTTCTTCTGGCAAGCCCTGTACCGGCCACCCTTTTGTCAGACCACAAGCTTCCGGATCTACGATACATTTCCAAATCTCAAACATGACCATTCCTCCCCAAACAAAAAGGATGCAATATATTCTATATACTACATCCCTTTTTTCTTAATTTGAATACTCTATCTCATCCTTTAATGGACAATATTCTATATCAGGCCACTTCAGACTGCTCTCTCGTAAGCTGCTTGATCCATTTATACCGATTGACTTTCACGACTGCAACGAAGCATTTCAAGATCTGATCGCATTTCAGGCAGGCATAGACTACCCACGGCTCTGCATGGAAAACAAACGCCGCGATCAGGGCGGAAGGAATGACCACGCCCCAGACGAAGATCGTGTCATTCACAAAAACGAAGTGCGTGGCGCCGCCCGCCCGGACGATGCCCGTAAGCGAGGACATCTGATATGCGGTGCCAACCAGGGTCACCGCAAGCACGGTCAAGAGCTGATTGGCCATCTTGATGGTTTCGGGTGTCATATCGCCATAGATCGACAGCCAAAGCCCCCGGGTCGCATATAAAACGCCGCCGCTGATCAAACCTAAGCCCAGAAAAACGAACTGCAAAGTCTTGGAATAATCCTTCACCCGCTCGTAATCCCCGGAACCGACGGTCTTGCCGATGACGATCGCCGACGCTCCGGCCAGTCCATAGACAGCGACCGCGGCGATCTGGAAGATCGTACCCGCAATGCTGACGGAGGCCATAGCGGTCTCCCCCAGACGCCCGATGATCGCCCCCTGTGTAGCGGTATTCAAACCCCAGATCACGTCACCTGCGATGACCGGCAGGCCATATTTGATGTAGTCCTTGCGCAGCAGACGGTTCGTGGAGAGCAGCTCCCGGAAACGGAATCTCAGCTTCTTATCGATCTTGCGCACGTATACGATCATGATCAACGTCTCGATGATACGGGCGGTCAGCGTAGCGATAGCGGCGCCGCAGATCCCCAGGCGCGGGAAGCCCCAATGACCGAAGATCAGCAGCCAGTTCAGCGACACGTTGACGACCAGTGTGGACAGGGACACGATCATACCGATGCGCACATTCTCCACACTGCGCATGACCGCGATCAGAACGTTGGTCAGTACGAAGAAAATGTAGGTGAAGCAGATGATGCGGATGTAGACGACACCTTCCTTGATGACCGCAGGCTCATTAGTGAACAAAGACACCACCCGGCCTGGGAAGAAGAACACCACAGCCCAGGCAGCCAGCGCGATCACGATCGCGAACCGCAGTGTGATCGCAGCGATGGAACATACGCTTTTGGTATCACGCTTGCCCCAATACTGTGTTGCCAGCACGGTGCAGGATGTCGAAAGACCGATCACCAGCATCTGGATGAAACTCATCACCTGGTTGGCCATGTAAACACCGGACAATGTGGTCTCTCCCAAAGAGCCGACCATGATGTTGTCCGCCAGGGTCACAAGATAAGTAATGATGTTCTGCAGCGCGATGGGCAGCGTGAGCATCAACAGGTTCTTATAAAAAGATCTCTCCCGAACGATACGTGCCATATCATTGTTCCCCGTCGATCAGTTCGATCTCGAACCTGGTAAAGTGAACCGGTTCGATAAAATGGTCCTGATGGAATTCGGTCCTGCCGAATACTTCTATGTCCTCCTCGTTACGCTTGAACCAGATCGGCCGCGGCAGATCCAGTTTCATCACCATTTCATCCATGGCGGCCTGTACTCTGCGTACCAACGTGCGGTCCGAATCTTCCAGCGTCAGTGTGTACTGACGCACCGTGCGATGTCCCTGCACGATCTTACCCCATAACTGCATGACTAAAGGGTCCTCTTTCTTTTTGTTTGATGCTTGGAAAAGCTCTCCGTTATCATAGCACAGGCAGTTCTATTTTGCAAAGATATGTGTTATAATAAACAATATATAAACCATGATTCCGGGAGTTGAAAATGGATACCAAATACCGCATTTTCAAGATCATTCAGATCGGCAACAAAGAAGATGTGCCCAGCCGGGTATTCGATATCTGTCTGGCCGCGATCATCATCATCAATATTCTGATCATGTTCCTGCAGACCTTCGACAGTCTGGCAAAATATGATACGCTTTTCGACATCGTCGAAGGTGTGACGATCTTCGTCTTCTGTATCGAGTATGGGCTTCGCATCTGGACTGCTGAGTACCTGTACCCCGCGGAAAGCAAGCCGCGGGCGATCCTGCACTTTCTCAGATCCTACGATGGCGTGATCGATCTTCTGACCATCCTGCCCTTTTTCTTCCTGTCCGGCTTCATCGTCTTCCGTTTGATGCGCGTCGTACGTATCTTCCATCTGTTCCGTATCAATACACAGTACGACTCCTTCAACGTCATCACTTCTGTCCTGTACGAGAAGCGTACGCAACTGGCTTCTTCCATCTTTATCCTGCTTACACTGATGCTCGCATCTTCCCTGTTTTTATACAATGTGGAGCATAATGCCCAGCCGGACGTCTTTAAAAACGCATTTTCAGGCATCTGGTGGAGCGTCAGTACCTTAAGTACGGTCGGTTATGGTGATCTTTACCCTATCACACCACTGGGACGGTTTATGGCACTGATCATCACCTTCCTGGGCATCGGCGTCGTGGCGATCCCCACCGGTATCATTTCCGCCGGCTTCGTCGAGCAATATAATAAGCTGAAAGCGACAGGCATCGAATCTGATATCACGACTATCCAGATCGAATTGGACAGTTCCTGGCTGGACATGACCGTACAGGAGGTCGAAGATGCTTTCAACATCGATATCGTTATGGTGCGGCGCGACGGCCAGACCATGACACCGCGACCGGACTACAAGCTGACATTGAACGATGCCGTGGCCATCTATAACAGGCCAACAAAAAAGCGATAAAAAACAAAGCCCCTGCCGAAGCAGGGGTTTTTTGATGCCGCTAATGTTTACATGAAGTTGGTGATCAGTGATACGATGCGCAGTGCGAAGAGCGCGAACATGACCCACATGATCGGAGTCACTTCCTTGGCCTTGCCGATGCAGATCTTGACCAGAACATAGGACAGGATCGCAAACATGATACCGGTCGCGATGGAATATGCCAGAGGCATCATGACAAGGGCCATATAGCCGCCGATCGCTGCAGCCTGATCCTTCTCGAAATCCATTTTGCTGACGCTGGAAACCATCAGCATGCCCACGTAGATCAACGCCGGTGCGGTAGCGAAGGACGGGATCGCCAGGAAGATGGGGCTGAAGACCAGTGCGATCAGGAACCAGATGGCGGTGACGACTGCTGTCAGACCGGTACGTCCACCAGCGCCGACACCTGTCGCAGATTCTACAAAGGAAGTAACCGTGGAAGTACCAAGGCATGCACCGACCGTAGTACCGATCGCATCCGACAGCAGGACACGCTCTGCGCGCGGCAGCTCACCCTTCTCGTTCAGAAGGTGCGCTTTATCCGCAACACCGACGACGGTTCCGACCGTATCGAACAGATCGATATACAAGAAACTGATCACGACAGCAATGAATGAAATGATGTTCTTGCCGGCCCAGGCAAAGTTGAACTTGAACGCCGTCTCCTTCAGGCCGCTCATATCAAAACTGATCAAGGCTGACGGGAAAACACTGTAGACTCCATTTTCAACATCGACCGGACGCCAGCCGATCTTTTCGGCGATCATGCCAAGGATCCACGTGGCGATGATCGCGATCAGAACAGAACCCTTGACCTTGAAATGTACGAGAACTACGGTGATGACCACACCGATCAGTGCCAATGCCATGTCAGCCTCCAGGAAGCTGCCAAGACCCAGGATGGTCGACTCATTGGATACGATGATGTGCGCATTCTGCATGCCGATGAAGGCAATGAACAGGCCAAGGCCACCGGTGATACCGTATTTCAGGTTCTTCGGGATCCCATTGACCAGTTTCTCGCGGAATTTGAAGAAGGACATGATGATGAAGATGACACCTTCGACAAAGACCGCCGTCAAGGCGATGGTAAATGCATTCGGAACGTCAGACAGCTCACTCAGGCAGACGGTATAAGCGAAATACGCGTTCAGTCCAAGGCCGGCTGACAGTGCGATCGGATAATTGGCCCAAAGGCCCATGATAAATGTGGCAATGGCTGAGGCCAGCGCCGTAGCGACAAATACACCGTTCGGGTTCATGACTGTTCCCAGAATACTGGGGTTGACCGCCAGGATATACGCCATAGCCAGGAACGTCGTCGTTCCCGCAATGATCTCCGTGCGCACAGTCGTTCCATGCTCGTTCAGCTTAAAGAGCTTGTTCATTTGCTGCATGATCCTCCCTATATTTAGAATATGGATATGTATCTTTATTGTATTCCAATGAGAGGAAAAAGACAAGGAATAATGTGAAAATATGTCCGATGCAAATTGTGTGATAAGTCCGCCGCACGGCTTCGCTTCGCTCTCGCATCGCTAAGAAGACTCGGACTCTCGCACTTCCGCGCTTCGTCCTCGTCTTCTTGTCGCGTGGCGCGCAGGATAATACTGTTCGATAAGTCCGCCGCACGGCTTCACTCCGTTCTCGCCGTGCTAAAAAGGACTCGGACTCCCGCGCTATCGCGCTTCGTCCTCGTCCTTTTTGTGTGCCACATGAATTCGCTTTACGTAAAAACAAGCCCGACTGCGATGCAGGGGGCTTGTTTTACGTTAATCGAATTCGCGTGGCGCGGACTTATTTTAGAAGTCTGCGTCGTAGCAGTGCTGCTGATAGGTGATGTAATCGGCAAGGCCCAGAGAGTCAAGCTGTTTTACATAAGCATCCCACTCAGCATCGGTATAGCCGCTAACAACGGCCTGGCCGTGGAAGGTGTTGATCGCAGATTCGATATCGGAGTTGTACAGGGAGTATTCCTGTGCAGCTTCTGCCGGGATGTAGAAAGCAGGAGCCATAGCCTGATTGTTCTTCAGTGCCTTCGGCTTGACCTGATAGACCATCTGCTCACGCAGGGAGGAACCAGGAGAAATTTCTTCATCATATCTCGGCATGTCTTTCTTCAGAACCAGCGGGCAGCCATTGACGAAACCATAAGAATACTTCATGTTCTCATAGTTCATCTCTTCGGTAGCTTCCGGAATGATCCAGTAGCGAGAACCGTCTTCGTACTTGCCCCACAGTTTGCCTTCTTCGCCATAAGACATAGCGATGGAAAGGTCCGGATCAGACTGCAGATAATCCCAGTAAGCGCAAGCGGCTTCCGGAACTTTGCAGCTGGTGGTGATGACCCAACCCGGATGACGGGCGGTCAGCAGATCCTGAACACCATTCTGG
>JAFVHC010000202.1 GCA_017474705.1 Bacillota bacterium | reverse complement strand
AGCACGGCCTTGGCCAGAACATCGCTCAGTTCCATGTCCGATAATTCAGCGACCTGAGCTTCCAGCTCCTTGACTTTGCGTTCGTTTTCAGAATTCTTCTGCTCTGCTTCATACTCGTACTGCTGGGCTTTGAGCAGTTCCTGCTGCACACGCTCCAGCGAGGCTGCCTGCTGCTCTTCCGACTCCTTGAGCTCCGCATTGGAACGGCGCAGATCGGCCAGCTCATCCGGGATCCTCAAGGTATAGATGAAAGCATACATGCACAATGCACCCAGCACGAACATGACGATCTGTCCGACCGCCGAATGCCAGTTGCGCAGGGAAACTTTCTTGTTCTTGCCAGCGCCGAAGATCTCGGTAAGGTCCGGCTCCACCATGGCGCGGCGTACGCGGGAGTGCTCACTGATATCCTGGATATCATCATCTTCCGCGTCGGTCTGGCCTTGCTCGGCCAGTTCGGTGATCCACCGGCGGTATCTAGCCGCGATGGGATGCAGCGGATCGATATTGGTGACGCGATCCAATGCGCTCAGCGCCTGCTTATAGTGTTTCTGTTCGATATGACACAGTGCCAGCAGCAACTGAGACTTGATATGATGGCGGTTCAAAGAAACCGCCTTCCGCAGACGGGCAATGGCAAAATCCAGACTGCCGGAACGCACCTGCTCCAACGCTTCGTTGTACAGGCGGACGGCTTCTTGTTTGGAATGCAGGCGGGATTCATGCTTTTTCAGATCGTTCAGATAGATGTGGGCACGGTTCTCCACCCGTTCATCGACATCCAGGCTGCGCTGCCACATGGTCAGCGCTTCACCGATCTCTCCGGTATGATAGTAGATCAATCCGCGCAGGTTCAGTGCCCGGGTATCCTTGCCATCATAGAACAGCGCCTGATCCAGGAGTCCCGCAGCACCGGACAGATCCCCGGCCGTCACCGCCTGATATCCCTTGCGGTAGAACGCGTCGGCCGTATGCCGGATGCGTTCTTCCAGCCTTTTATCCATACCGCAGAAGGGACAGATCACCGCGTCTGAATGTTTGCCGCAAAATGGGCACTTCATAGTGACAGTTCCTCCGAAGGTTCCAGCTCTTCCATATCCATGGTTTCCGCTGCATCCTCAGTTTCTGTTTCCTCTGTTTCTTCTGCTTCTTCCGCCTCTGCCTTTGCTTCTTTTCCGGGGCCTTCCAGTGCGTCTTCGATGGCAAGCTGTGTACCTTCTTCACCACTCTTGCCGGCTCCGACCTCTTCGGCCAGGCCACCGGCCCGGGCTTTCAGCATGACCTGGATCAGTTCGACCAGGTCCTTCTGCTCATCACCCGACAAAGACTCTTCCACCGTCTCCAGACCGGGTTCGTACCACTTTAATTCCTCGTTGAATGAAAACATACAAATCTCCTATTTCTTTATCCAGGGCTCGATGTATTCCAATACTGCTCCGATCAGATACAAGGATCCGCATACGATCGTCGTGCCTCGTGTCTGCACGGCCTCATCGACCGCTGCCTTCAGATCCGGGAATGGGATGCAGGGTACCTGCCGCCGGATCATCGTCTCCAGCATTTCCGCATCGACCGAATTCTCTCCCGGGATTGGTGTACAGAGGATGCGGGTGATCTTTTCTTTCCCTAAAAGGATCCCGGAAAGTACACCGCCCGAATCCTTTTTGCTGAGCACGCCCAACAGGACCTGCACAGGCTCTTCTTGCGAACCGATCCACTGTCCCAGCCGTTTACCGGCGTCCGGATTGTGGGCGCCGTCCAGGATCAGAGTCCCGTTCCCGACACTGACACGCTGCATGCGCCCCGGCCAGATCGTATGTTCCAGGCCTCGTGCCACAGCCTCTTCGGGGATCGCGATCCCTGTCAGCCGCAGAACACGGACCGTCTCCAGCACTGCGTCGGCGTTATCATATTGATAAGCTCCCTGCAGTGACAAAGCATATCCTTGTCCATCTCGTGTCCGGAACAAAGCTGGCTGCGCCAAGGACAGCGGGCTGTCCTTCTCCTGGGCTTTCCTGCACAGGACTTCTGTCACACAGTCCGGCTCTTTGGCGATGACCACCGGTACACCGGCTTTCATGATGCCGGCTTTTTCTCCTGCGATCTCCTCCAAGGTACTGCCCAGGACCCGTGTGTGATCCAGGCTGATGGAAGTGATCAGGCAGCATACCGGCTGCGGAACGATGTTCGTGGCATCCAGACGTCCGCCCACACCGGTCTCAAGGATGCAGAGATCCGGCTGCGCGTCAGCAAAGTATAACAATGCCGTGGACGTCAGGAACTCGAAAAACGTCGCATGCGGGAATCCTTCGGAAACCAGCGTTTCGTTGGCTGCGAGTACCCGGTCCAGATATGTTACGAAGGCTTCCGGGTCGATCAGGTCATGATCGATGCGGATGCGTTCGCGGTAATCCACCAAATGCGGTGAGATGAACATGCCGACCCGATATCCCGCGTCCATCAGGATCTGCTGCAGCATGGCACAGCAGGATCCCTTTCCATTGGTGCCGGCCACATGGATCACCTTGAGGCGCCGTTCCGGGTGTCCCAGGCGGTCCATGAGACGCAGCATATTGTTCAGTCCGTCCTTATGCCCGTAACGAGGCACGTCTTCCAGCCATTGGACGGCTTCTGTAAAACGTTCTGTCATTTTACCCCAGTCGAGCCAGCTGCGTGACGACCTCCTGCAGCATGGCATTGTATTTCACAACTTTGTTTCTTTCTTCCTCGACCACGTTGGCCGGCGCTTTGGAAACGAATCGTTCGTTGCTGAGCTTCTTCTCCGCACGTTCGATCTCTCCTGCCAGGCGGTCTTTTTCTTTGTTCAGGCGGGCACGTTCTTTGTCCAGATTCACCAGCTGCTCCAGCGGAATGAATGCCGAACCGTTTTGCAGCGGGATCTGCACCGCGCTTTCGGAAAGACCGGTGCGGTCCTCCTGCACGATGACCTGATCCGCGAAGGACAGAGGCGCGAAGAAACCGGCGCCGCGGCGGAAGATGTCCGCCACATGAGCATCTGTGGTCACCACATATACGGTCGCCTTGGTCTTCGGCGGCACGTTCATGGTCGCACGGATATTGCGGATGGCACGGATCGCTTCCTTCATGACGGAGATCTCTTCTTCCTCAGCCGGGAAGTTCCAGGCTTCCTGATAGACCGGCCAGTCGGAGATCATGATGGAGCCTTCATCCGGGCAGATGTAGGAGAAGATCTCCTCAGTGATGAAGGGCATATACGGATGCAGAAGCTTGAGCGCGGTGCGCAGGACAGCTTTCAAGGTCCAAAGGGCGGTGGTGCGGGAGGTGCCCTTCTCACCGTATAGGCGGGACTTGACCATCTCGATGTACCAGTCGCAGAACTCATCCCAGAAGAAATCGTTGAGCTTGCCCACAGCCAGGCCGAGTTCATATTTCTCCATGTTGTCGGTCACGTCACGCACCAGATCGTTCACCTTGGACAGGATCCAGCGGTCGGCCGCTTCCAGATCCTCCGCAGGCACGGTCTCAGGCAGATCCTCGTCCAGGTTCATCAGGATGAAGCGGGACGCGTTCCAGATCTTATTGGCAAAGTTGCGGCTGGCCTGCACCTTGGTCTCGGAATAGCGCATGTCGTTGCCCGGCGCATTGCCCGTCACCAGGGTGAAACGCAGCGCGTCCGCACCATACTGCTCGATGACTTCCAGCGGATCCACACCGTTGCCCAGAGATTTGCTCATCTTACGGCCCAGTTCGTCACGTACCAGGCCATGGAAGATGACCGTATGGAACGGCACCTGACCGGTCTGCTCGATACCGGAGAAGACCATGCGGATGACCCAGAAGAAAATAATATCATATCCTGTCACCAGGACGTCGGTCGGATAGAAATACTTGAGTGCTTCGGTCTCTTCCGGCCAGCCCAGTGTAGAGAAAGGCCATAGTGCGGAGGAGAACCAGGTGTCCAGCGTATCCTCATCCTGATGGAAGTGCGTACCGCCGCACTTCGGGCAGACCGCAGGCGCGCCGCCCTTATGGACCACGGTCTCACCGCAGTCCTCACAGTAGTAGGCCGGAATGCGGTGGCCCCACCACAACTGACGGGAGATACACCAGTCACGCATATTATTGATCCAGTTCAGGTAGATCTTATTCATGCGTTCCGGCACCAGCGTCAGACGGCCGTCTTCCAGCGCCTCACGGCAGGTCTCGGCCATTTCCTTCATACGCACGAACCACTGGGGCTTGATCATGGGCTCTACGGTCGTATGGCAGCGGTCATGCGTGCCCACGTTGTGCACATGATCCTCCACGCGTACCAGAAGGCCCAGTTCCTCCAGGTCCTTAACGATCTGCGCACGGGCTTCGTAGCGGTCCATACCGCAGTATTTGCCGCCACGCTCATTGATCGTGGCATCATCATTGAGGATGTTGATCTCTTCCAGGTCGTGGCGCTTGCCCACTTCAAAGTCGTTCGGGTCGTGTGCCGGGGTGATCTTCACGCAGCCGGTCCCGAATTCCTTGTCGACATAGGCGTCGGCGATCACCGGGATCTGACGGCCGGTCAGCGGCAGTTCGAGCATTTTGCCCACCAGGTCGGTGTAACGCTCGTCTTCCGGGTTGACGGCCACAGCGGTATCGCCCAGCATGGTCTCGGGACGGGTCGTGGCGATCTCCACAAAGCCGTCCTCACCCACGATCGGGTATTTGATATGCCAGAAGTGGCCGGCTTGTTCCTCATGCTCCACTTCCGCGTCGGAGATGGATGTCTGACAGACCGGGCACCAGTTGATGATGCGTGATCCCTTGTAGATCCAGTTTTTATCATACAGACGCACGAAGACTTCTTCCACAGCCTTGTTGCAGCCTTCGTCCATGGTGAAGCGCTCCCGCTGCCAATCCGCGGAGGAGCCCATCTTTTTCAACTGTTTGATGATGCGTCCGCCGTACTCTTCTTTCCATTCCCAGGCGCGCTTGAGGAAACCTTCCCGACCCAGGACTTCTTTGTTCGGGATGCCTTCCTTCTTCAGCTGCTCGATGACCTTGACTTCCGTTGCGATGCTCGCATGGTCGGTACCGGGCTGCCAAAGGGCGTTGTAGCCCTGCATGCGCTTGAAGCGGATCAGGATGTCCTGCATGGTGTTGTCCAGCGCATGTCCCATGTGCAGCTGGCCCGTTACATTTGGGGGCGGCATCACGATCGTGAACGGCTTCTTCTCCGGATCCGGGTCAGCACGGAAGTAGCCCTGTGCTTCCCAGTTGGTATACAGACGCTCTTCCACGTCTTTCGGATCATAGGTGGTAGGTAGGTTTCTCATGATTCTTTCTCCTCGTTGATGATCAAAGATGTAAGTATCGCTTCCAGATAGTCGTTGTCTTCCTGCTGTGTGAAGTCGCAGAAGGCGATCTGGAAGATGTACTGTTCATAGGGGATGAGGGCCAGCTGGATCATACAGGTGGTCTCATCATTGCTCAGGCGGTACGCGATGGTCAGCGCGTCTACGCCGCCATAATGGCGGATACGGGCGTTCTGCTCCACGTCTGCGTAGAGGCCGGCCTGGTTCTTGATCGTACGGCTCATGCCGTTCAGATCGTCCATGGCGGCTTCCAGATCCTCCGCTGTGACGTCCTGGCCGGTGGTATAGCAGCTGAGTGTCAGATAATCGACCGTCCCCTGCTCGCGCGTCGGCGATGCCAGGACTTTCATGACCTGAGCTGTGGTCTTCAGGCCGAACAAGCCGGTGCCGCTGTTGATCGATTGGACCATGGCATCCGCGTCTTCCTCGTGCCAGCCGGCTTCAAACTTGAACGTCAGCGGAGCCGCTGTATATTCTCCCCAGCCGGAGGGGATCCGGACACTTGCGTCGGTATAACCTCCGCAGCCGGTCAAAAGGAAGATGAGGCCGAGCCATAGGACGGCCAGCTTCCAGTGCTTCATCTGTAATCGGAACGCCATATGCCCTCCTTTTCCAAGCGCAGGAACTCGTTGATCTGCGGGTCTTCCATCGCTTTCAGCTGGTCTTCCAGATCCTCGACCAGTTTATAGTTCGAAAGTTTGTCCCGCTCGTACCAGGCGTTGTGGCCTTCTTCGGAATCCCGCAAAGTCCCTTCGTACGCGTGCGCCTTGAAGAGAAAGACGATATAGCGCTCTCCCTCTCCATTGCGGAACTGCTTGACACAGCAAAGCTCCGGATCCAGGATCGTGAGCCCGGTCTCTTCCCGCATCTCCCGCACGACGGCATCTACGATGGATTCCATCGGTTCCAGATGGCCGCCAGGCAGACACAATCCGGCCCACTCCCGGTACTTGCTCTGCTGCAGCAGGATCCGCTGTCCTTCGTACAGCGCGCATCCCACCGTCAGTTCCGTCATTTCACTTTTATGTGCCATTTTCTCACCATTTATATCTCAAATTCCCGGTAGACGATCGTTCTGCGGTTATAAGTATAAGAAACGTATAATCTGCCTTCATTATGGAGCAATGAAGGATAGGAATACTCTCCCGGGCTGTCCTCCAGCGTACAGACGGTCTCGAAGGTCTTTCCATTGTCGTTCGAAGACATCAGGACCAAAGGCGTGCGTTTGGCCCAGTTACCGCTGACCGGATTGCAGCAGAGGATCAGGCGGCCCAGCCCCAGGCTGACGATGTCGAAACCGCTGTTGTTGTTGGGGATCTCCGTACGCTCCGGTACGCTCCAGGTCGCACCGTCGCTGCTGTCAGACCGGTACAGCCATCCTTCGGTGCTGCGCATCAGCATGTGATAGACGCCCATCTCGCTCTCCCAGATGGAGGGCTGGATCAGACCACGGCGCGCCTCCATCACCGGCTGCCCGTTGTCCGTCAGGCGCAGCGCTTCGCTGCGGGTCCAGGTCTGGCCATCATCCGTCGAGGTGTCACAATAGCTGACCCACGGACCGTCCTCCGTAGAAGCACCGGCCAACAGCCGGCCATCAGACGCGATGCAGATCTTCGTCCGCACCGGGCCCATGTTGTCGATCTCCCGTACGGTACCGTTGTTCAGGTCCTTGACATGCGTATGCCAGGAAGGGATCTGCATACCTACCTTGTAAAACAGCAGCAGGTTGCCACCGTATTGGAACAGGACCGGATTCCAGTGGGCTGTTTCATCGTCCTTCGCCACGATCTCCGGCGCCTGCCAGCGGAATCCGTCAAAGATCGACTGCCAGATGGCCACGTCGCCCGCGCCTTCCTGTGTGCCCGCGAACCAGACGGCGGTAAGCCGTCCATCGGCCAGCAGGGCTATATTCGAAGCATGACAGCTGTCGAAGGGTACGTGCTTCGGATCGAACACGAAAGGATCCTTCGTGATTTCCCGCATCATACACCGCTCTCCTGCCCGTCTGTGAGCCTGGCCCGGAAGTCCGAACCACGTTCCATGGCGGTGATACCGGTCCGGCACAGTTCCAGGATCTCATACTGTCCCAGGATCTCCATGAATCCATCGATCTTGTCGGGCTCTCCGGTCAATTCCATGGTCATGGCACCGATGGACAGATCGATGATCTTGGCTTTATAGATGTTCGCGATCTCGTGGATCGCCGCTCGGTTGGTCTCGTCCGCATGCACTTTGATGAGCAAAAGTTCCCGCAGCACGCTCTGCGAAGGATCCAGGACGATGACTTTGCGCGTCGTCTTGAGCTTCGCGGTCTGCAGCAGCACCTGCTCCAGGATCTGCGGGTCTCCCTGGACCACGATGGTGATGCGGGAGATCAGCGGATTCTCCGTAGCGGAGACCGTCAGGGAATCGATGTTGAAACCGCGCCGTCCGAACAGGGACGTGATCCTTGTCAGGACACCGGCGGTATTATCGACCAGAAGGCTCAGCACTTCTGTATTCTTCTTCATTTCTTTATCTCCTTGCCCATGGCTGATGCATTTTCTTCTTGAATGATATCGTCGATCGTGCCGCCCGCGGGGATCATAGGCAGGACGTTCAGATCCCGCCCGATCGGACATTCGATCCAGACCGGTCCCTCCGATGCAAGAGCCTCCGCGAATGCCTTTCGGAAGGTCTCCGCATCTGTGCAGCGGTATCCTCGGGCACCGAACCCTT
>JAFVHC010000201.1 GCA_017474705.1 Bacillota bacterium | reverse complement strand
GGCATCGCAGATAGTGTGTTAAAAACAAAAGAGGACCTCCGCGTCCTATGACGCTTCCGGTCCTCTAAAACACTCGGACTCTGGCAGCTACGCTGCTTCGTCCATCTAAAAAGTGTGGTGATAATAAACGGGAGCCTCCGCGCCTCATGGCGCTCTCGGCTCCCTGAAAGCACTCGAGCTCTCGCTTCTTCGAAGCTGCGCTCTCGTGTTTTTCGGCTTCTTAAGGTCGTCCGAACGTGAGAGCACATAAATGCGCTCTCACTAATCGTCCGACTTTAGAAGCCTTATTATCACGCCCACCACATGGCGCCGGCTTGTTCGAAGATGATGACTCTCAGCAGGAGGGAGATGGCTTTTTCAAGGCCTTCTTTGACGCTCATCATGCTGTCTTCGTGTTCGATGGAGATAACGCCGTCGTAGCCGACAGTTTTGAGGGTGGTGATCATTTCTTTCCAATACATTTCATCATGGCCGTAGCCGATGGTGCGGAAGACCCAAGCGCGGTTTTCGATATCGCCATAATGCTTGGTATCCAGGACACCGATCTTCGCGACGTTCTGCGGGTCGATGCGGGTGTCTTTCGCGTGGAAGTGATAGATAGCGCCTTTCAGCATCTTGATCGCGGCGACCGGATCCATACCCTGCCAGATCAGGTGGGACGGATCGAAGTTGGCGCCGATCTCGGGACCGACGGCGTCCCGCAGCTTCAGCAGAGTCTCAGGGTTATAGACGCAGAAACCGGGATGCATCTCGAGAGCGATCTGGTAGATACCATGCGCGCGGGCGAAAGCGACTTCCTTCTTCCACCAGGGGATCAGGACTTCGTTCCACTGATAATCCAGGATCTTGAGGAAATCATCCGGCCAGGGGCAGGTGACCCAGTTCGGATACTGAGAAGTGGGGGAGTCACCCGGGCAGCCGGAGAAGGTGACGATCGTCTTGACACCCAGCTGTTCGGCCAGCAGGACCGCGTCCTCAAAATCTTTGGTATCCTGGGCAGCGACTTCCGGATTGGGATGTACACCGTTGCCATGGCAGGACAGGGCAGCCAGTTCCATGTCATACTTCGCCAGCAGGTCCTTCAGCTCCTGGATCTTTTCAGGCTTGTCGATATAGTCGGCAGGATCCAGATGACCTTTTCCGGGGCTGCCACCGCAGCCGATCTCTACCGCCTGGACGCCCAGACCATGCAGGTATGCCAACGTTTCTTCCAGGCTCATGCTATACAGAGGTACGGTAAGAACACTTAATTTCATGATATCTCTCCTTTTTAGATATTTGAGTCGTATGATCAGATGGTCCGCAGGTAAGCGAGATCCTCTGCGATGCACTTCCAAATATCGCCCTGGTAATCATATTCGCGTTCGACGATGTAGGCTTTGGTGCCCTGTGCGTCGGCCGTTTTCTTCAGTTCGGACCAGTCGAAGATGCCTTGGCCGGTGGGACCGTTGGCCACCTGACCCGCGTGCTCGATCTCTTTGAACCAGTCAGGCAGGATCGGCCAGCCTTTTTCATCCTTCGGGAATTCGTTCCAGTCGACCGGCGGTGTGACACCGACAACATTGTTGCATTCCTTGGCATGGATCAGTTCCACACGTCCGGCATGCTTGTTGATGTAGTCGATCACATTGATCCCGGCGCAGGAAGCCCAGCCCACATCCAGCTCCATGATGACGGATTCCGGATCGGTATTCTCCATGAGGATATCGAGGCAATATTTGCCGTCGAATTCATTGAATTCCTGAGTATGGTTGTGATAGCCGAATTTTAAGCCGGCAGCTTTGCACTGCGCGCCGATCTCGTTGAGCTTCCTGGCAACAGCCAGTGTGGACTCTTTGTCCGGCATGTGGGCGGAAGGGCAGATCAGATACTGAGCACCGACAGCCGTCATGAATTCGATATTCTCCAGCGCTTTATCGAGCCCGACATGTGTGGAGATCGCTTTCAATCCGATATCATCCAGGAAAGTCTTCAGTTCGGCCGGGGTCAGCCCGCCATATCCGGCGGCGAATTCCACGCCATCATAACCGACTTCCGCGATCCGCTTCATCGTGCCGCGGAAATCCTGCATATAATCCCGGATGACGGAATATGTCTGTATATAGATCTTATCCATATCAGTCGAAATAGACCGCCTTTCCGGTCTTGGAGGACTGGTAGATCGCATCCAGGATCTGGGTCACGACGTACGCCTGCTCCGGTTTGACGACCAGTTCGCCCTCGCCCTTGACAGCCTTGTAGAAGATGTCGGCCTCGATGTCCTCGGGACGTCCGCCGGCTCCGCCTTCGAAGAACGCGACACCGCCTGCAGCATTGCATTCCGGCTTGTCGATAGCCAGTTTATCGAAGACGACGTGGTTGATGCGCAGACCATCACGCATGTCCGCA
The DNA here is from genome assembly GCA_017474705.1 of Bacillota bacterium. Classification (GTDB taxonomy): domain Bacteria; phylum Bacillota; class Clostridia; order Lachnospirales; family Bianqueaceae; genus RUG159. Next base: position 14,988 of record JAFVHC010000201.1, on the reverse strand, counting down.
CCGGCTTTGGTACCGGACAGGGAGGTCTTGGCCTCGTCGATGTCCAGAGAGTTCAGCGCCCAGGCAGCTTCCAGATAGATCACAGCACCGTTTTCCATAGTGATGAAACCGAAGGCGGAGTCTTCGACTTCATAGGTCTCGGGATCCCAGTTGCCGAAGGCATTGCCCTGTTCACCTTTGCCCAGCGTACGGCCGAGCTTTTCGAAGCTGACGCCCATGACGCTCTTCGGTTTGTAGTTGTCCATCATCCAGAGGGTCAGGTCCAGTGCGTGGGTGCCGATGTCGATCAGGGGACCGCCGCCCTGGAGGGCTTTGTTCGGGAATACGCCCCAGGTCGGGACCGCACGGCGGCGGATCGCATGAGCGCGGGCATAGTAGATCTCTCCCAGACCGCCGGCTTCGCAGATGCTCTTCAAGGTCAGGGAATCCTGACGATAGCGGTTCTGATAGCCGATGGTGAGCAGTTTGCCGCTGCGATCGCGGGCTTCGATCATTTTCTTTGCATCATCCGGAGTGGCAGCCATCGGCTTCTCGCAGATGACGTGTTTGCCAGCGTCCAAAGCTGCGCAGGTCAGTTCACAGTGGGATACGTTCGGGGTCAGCACATGCACTGTCTCGATCTCGGGGATCGCGATCAGTTCTTTGTAGTCCGTGCAGACCAGTGCGCCAGGGACGCCATATTCTTTGGCGGCTTTGACAGCGCGTTCTTCGATAATGTCGCAGAAAGCAACGATCTCAACGTCCGTGCGGCGGGACAGAGCCGGTAAGTGTTTCTGATTGGCGATACCGCCGCAGCCGATGATTCCAACTTTGATCTTAGACATGATGTACCTCCTGTACAGTGGTGTTTGATGATTCGATTGTACATGTAAAAAGATGCAGTGTCAAGGCGAACAAACATGTGAAAAGATGGAGGAAAGTCCACAAAATGTGCCGTTGCAACATGAGGCCGATCGTGTTAAGATCAATATGGATACAGGAGGTTGTGCTATGAAACTGACGATCTTAGGAACAGGAAACGCAGCTGTGACGCGGTGTTATAATACATGTTTTGTCATCACCGATGGCGATAGACACTTCATGGTAGATGGCGGCGGGGGGAATACCATATTGCGCCAATTGCAGGATGCCGGTTTGGATTGGCGTGACATGCGGGATATCTTTGTGACACATAAACACATCGACCATCTGCTGGGCATCATCTGGATGGTTCGTTTTATTACCCAATCCATCGTGCGGGGATCCTACGAAGGAGAAGCACGGATCTATGGGCATGCAGAGGTCATTGGTTTGATCCGTACCATGGCGGCCGGGCTCCTGCATCCGAAACAGGCACGAGTCCTGGACGATCGGCTGCACATGATCGTAGTCGAGGATGGGGAGAGTCTGGATATCATTGGGCATCGGGTCACGTTCTTCGACATCGGTTCCACGAAGGCCAAGCAGTGCGGTTTTACGATGGACTTGGGTGAGGGAGAGAAGTTGACCTGCTGCGGCGACGAACCCTTCAATGAGAGGGAACGGATCTATGCCGAAGGCAGTAAATGGCTGATGCACGAGGCCTTCTGTCTGTACAGTGAGCGTGATAGGTTCAAACCGTATGAAAAGCACCATTCCACAGTCAAGGACGCCTGCGAACTGGCTGAAGAACTGGGCGTTGCCAACCTGATCCTGTACCATACAGAGGACAAGAACATTGCCGCCAGGAAGAGGCTGTATACCGCCGAGGGACAGGAATACTACCACGGCAGACTCTATGTGCCGGATGACTTGGAAAGATTTGATCTATGACCAGCATGAAGCCCTGCGGACGATGTTCGCAGGGTTTTATAATGGACACAAATCTTGTAAAGAAGATTTTTTGATCCAGAGAATGGATCAGTTCGGTTGGGTTTTCAAAATAGTGTCCATCATAACCAAAAGATAGGAAAATGACAGGTGGACACGATTTCCCGAAACTCGGCGTTTAGTTCCACTGAATGGATCTGAAACAGTTCTTTCAGATTTTTGTGTCCAACGCATCACCTCAGTCGAACCTTGTAGAAGTTATACTTGGTGGACACATATTTCGAAAACAGGCTTTTCAGATCCAATGTATGGATCAAATACAGGGATTTACAGAGTTTGTGTCCGTTGAGTAGCTTCTTGCAGTGGACACAAACGCGGGAAAATGACGATACAGTTCCCAATCACATAATAAAAGGCCTCTGCGTTGCAGCAGAGGCCATATTTGTTAAATAAGGATCATTCTTTGCCAAGCGTGCCCTGACCGGAACGGGTCTTGCTGTAGAGGAACAGCAGGATGGAACCGATGACGCCCATGGAGATCGCGTCCCACAGCGCTGCGACAGCGCCCTGTGTGAAGACCAGGTTGGCAGGCTCTTTGTAGATGACGATGTCCAGGATCGGTGCGCAGATGACCCAAGCGACAACGTTGCCGATGATCTGGAATACATTGAAGATGAGGCAGTCTTTGATGCCGAAGCGGCCTTCATCGACCTTCAGTTTGGAATAGGAAAGACCGGTGATGAACAGAGCGATGGCGGAAGATACGACCCAGCTCCACCAGGGGGCACCGTAGGTCGCATCGCTGATGGCATGGCCGATGAAACCGATCAGGAAACCGGCTACAGGGCCGAACATGGCTGCGAAGAAAGAACCGACGCCATAGCAGGTCTGGATATCTGTTTCCGGAATACCGGTCGGGATCTTAACGTACAGCATCAGCAGCGTGAAAAGCGCGGCGCCGATCGCGGTAGCGACAATCGTTTTGGTCTTGAACTCGAACATTTTCTTCATGATTTTCTCCTCCTGCGAGAATAAGATGTTACTACATTACTACGATAAAAAGTGATTGTCAAGCCTTGGTGAAATCGACTTTCCAGTCGGCGCCGAAGGACAGCCCATAGGTATGGGCCAGGCTGCCCTGGGTGACCGCCATGGCGATCTTCATCAGCTCGTTATTATACAGCATAGGAGCGCCTTTTTCTGCAAATCCGAAGCTTTGATGGAAAAGGACGTCCTTCTCGAATACGACCGTGTCATGGAAGAGGATCTTCGTATGCACATAGTCTCCATAATGGAAGCCGGCCTTGTTGAAATCCTCCAGCGGGACGTTGGTCCACAGATTGCCGAAATTCGGATCATCGATCTCGAAGATGCCCTGCACGTGACCGTCTTCGATCACAGGTTCCAGGATCTCGTGCTCGACGATCTCATCGACCGGATAGGCAGGGCCGACGCCCTCATAATCGATGATGCCGGAGGCCAGACGGGCAGCTGTGTAGCCGAAGAGGTCGCGGCCGTGGAAGATGGCCACACCGCGGGTGGACTGCAGGCGGTTGACCGTTTCATCGATCTCGCGGACTTCCTCGATGCCGAATTCATGCTTGATGTGGGTCAGTGCGCCGTTGTCCGGCGTGACGATATAATACCCGTTTTTGGTCTTCGCGACGCAGGCGCGGCGGGCCGTTCCGACGCCGGGATCGACGACGGAAACATAGATCGTGCCCTTCGGCCAGAAGGGCAGACACTGCAGCATGCGATAACTGGCGGACCAGGTATCATACTGCGGGATTTCATGCGTGCTGTCGAAGATCTCCAGTTCACGGTCCACCGTCTTGACGACGCCGTACATGGCGCTCACGGCGCCTTCTTTGTAAGTGAAATCGGTCTGGAAGACCAGGATCGGTTTATCGAACATGCTCATGAAGTGTTTCCTCCCAGGTTTTTATATTTCTGTCAAATGAAGGGGTTCCAGAAGCGGCCGTGGTTCACGAATACGGACATGGCGATGGAGCCCAGAAAAACAAGTATACAAAAGGCGAGCGACAGATAATCGTTGCGGCTCAGGGGTTTGGCTGCGTACCAGGTGCGCTTCTTTTTCTTGCCGAAACCGCGCAGATCCATCGCGTTGCTGACGACTTCGACCCGGTCCAGAGAAGAAAAGATCAAGGGCACGAAGATGTTCATCATGTTCTTCAGACGGGTGCGGAGCTTCTCCTTACGGGAGAGATCCAGACCGCGTGCCTGCTGCGCCAGCGAGATATCGTTATAGTCGCGGATCATGTCCGGGAAATAGCGCAGGGTCAGGGAAACGGCGAAGGCGGCTTTATATCCAACACCGATGCGGTTCAGGGAAGCGGCGAACTCGCTGGGATTCGTGGTGAAGATGAACATCATGCCCAACGGGATGACGGCCGCGTATTTCAGCATCTTCGTGAACTGATACAAAAGCTGCTCCAGGGTGACAGTATAATGATCCGTGATGCGGAACAGCACATGGCTGGTACCGTAGATCGATTCACCATAGTGCGGGCTGAACAAGAAAGTGAGGAAGAAGTTGATGACCAGGAAGCCCGCGATATAGTACATCATGATGCGGACCTGGCGGAACTTGATCTCCGAAACGTGCAGCACGATGAAAGAAATGATCATGATCGCTATGATGACACGGGCATCGAAGGAAAACATGACGCCGAAGGAGAGCAGCAGGAAACAGATCAGCTTTGTCACGCCGGAGAGGTTGAAAACGAAATTGTCTCTCTCGATATAATCGAACAGTTTACTTTTCATCATGGCGTTCTTTCTCCTCGTGGTCGATGAACTGCTGCACGAAGCCCTGCGGATCTTCCAGACCCGCGCGGGTCGCCAGTTCATACAATGACGTCAGTTTCAGGTTGGCCCGCTCCGCCATGTCTGCATCGGTCAGGATATTGACGGCGGTATCATCACCGATCTTCTGCCCGTCGGAAATGACGATGGCGTGCGGCGTGTACTCGAGCATCAGATGCATGTCGTGCGTGATCATGATGATGGTGACGCCCAGTTCATTGAGTTCGCGCAGGAATTCCATGATGTCGGTATAATGGTGATAGTCCTGTCCGGCCGTGGGTTCATCCAGGATCAGGATCTCGGGATCCATGACCAGCATGGAAGCGATGGTCACGCGCTTTTTCTGCCCGAAGGACAGGGCGGATATGGGCCAGTTGCGCATCGGATACAGGCCGCAGATCCCCAATGCTTTGGCGACTTTGGACTGGATCTCCTCCTCGGGCACCTTGCGGATGCGCAGGCCTAAGGCGACCTCGTCGTAGATCATGGACTTGGAGATCATCTGGTTGGGGTTCTGCATGACATAGCCGATCTTCAGCGACCGTTCCTTGATGGTCCAGTCGTGGATGTCCTGCCCGTCGAAAAGGATCTGCCCTTTATCTTCGGTGACGAACCCGCAGATGACCTTAGCCAGCGTGCTCTTGCCGGCGCCGTTGGTACCGACGATGGATACCATCTCGCCCCGGCGGATATCGAAATTGATGTTTTTCAGGATCTTGCGTTTCTTGGTGTACTGGAAATCCAGATCCTTGACGGAAAGGATGACCTCGCCCGGTTCCTTGACCGGATGCGGCGGCTGTGCCTTGTGCCAGCGGATCAGCGGCTCTTTGACCGCATCGATATCCAGCGTGTCCAGGTAGCCGGGATGCATTTCCGGCGTGAGCTTGACGCCCGCGTACTTCACTGCGGTGGCGTAGAGCGGCTCACGATTGCCCAAAGCACGCAGTGTATCCGAAGCGATCAGCTCGTCCGGGGAACTGTCAGAAACGATATGCCCATCATCGATGACGATGATGCGGTCCACATAGCGGTACAGCACGTCCTCGATACGATGCTCGATGATGACGATGGTCTTATTGTAGTCCTTGTGGATGCGGTCGATCAGGTCGATAGCGGTCTTACCGGTCAAAGGATCCAGGTTGGCCAGCGGTTCATCGAAAAGCAGCACATCCACATCATCGACCATGACGCCGGCCAGGGCGGTACGCTGTTTCTGTCCGCCGGACAGATCGAAGGGCGAGGAGGAAAGATGCGTGCCCATGCTGACCATATCGGAGACCTGCTGCACGATCTCTTTCATCTGCACCTGATCCATACGATCGTTTTCCAGGGAGAAAGCGATGTCTTCACCCACCGTCAGGCCAACGAACTGCCCATCGGAGTCCTGCAGGATCGTGCCGACGTGTTTGGAACGTTCGAACAGGCTGCTTTCCTCGGAAGTCTTGCCGGCGACCTTGATGGTGCCGGTGATCGTTCCCTTGTAGGAGTAGGGGATCAGACCGTTGATGCAGTGGGCCATGGTGCTCTTGCCGCAGCCGGAAGGCCCGACGATCAGGACCTTTTCACCGGGAAAGATATCCAGGTCGATATCGTACAGGGTCGGTTCCTTTTGGCTGAAGTATTGAAATGTAAAATCGTGGAAGGAAATGATCGGTTCCATCGGATCGCTCCTTGCTGTAAGATAGTCCTATCTTATAAGAATCAGTAGGAAAAGGCAAGAGGTTTTTATTGACGAAACGGGCATTTCCATGTATACTGAAGGGTGCCTTGAAGTAAGTAAATTATTGGTAAAAAAATACATAACAAGGAGAATCATATGTCCAACTACACAGATCCGAGCTTCAAACAGAACATGAAGCTGAGAATGAATTTCAATAACATGATGGCTCAGTTTGTAGGAGCCAAAGGCATCACCGAAGAGGAGATCGCTGCCATTACCGATAAGATCGAAGCCGCTGAAAAGGCCATGATCGAAAAGCGTGCCCGCGGTGAGATGTTCTGGCGCGAACTGCCTTATATCCAGGAAGAAGTCATCGAAGATATCCTGGCCTATGCCGCTGAAATGAAAGACCAGGTCGAGAACTTCGTCGTGCTCGGCATCGGCGGTTCCGCGCTCGGCCCCATCGCGACCCAACAGGCCCTCAATCATCCGTTCTATAACGAACTGCCCCGTGAAAAGCGCGGCGGATGGCCCCGTTTCTATGTGGCCGACAACGTCGATCCGGAGCGTTTGGTCTACCTGTTCGATATCTGTGATCCGGCCAAGACCCTGTTCAACGTAGTCTCCAAATCCGGCGGTACTTCCGAGACCATGTCCCAGTTCATGATCATCAAAGAACTGCTCGAGGAAAAACTGGGCAAGGAAGAGACCTGCAAACACATCGTCTGCACCACGGATGCGGTCAAAGGCAATCTGCGCCCAATTTGCGAGCAGGAAGGTTACAAGAGCTTCATCATCCCGAACGGAGTCGGCGGACGTTTCTCCGAGCTTTGCCCGGTAGGTCTGCTGCCGATGGCCATGACCGGTCTGGACGTGCGTGAGATTCTTGCCGGCGCCGCTTATATGGACGAGCTGTGCCAGAACGAGGACACCTTCAAGAACCCCGGCTATATGTATGCGATCCTGAGCTACATCGCCATGCAGCAGGGCAAGAACATCCAGGTCATGATGCCGTACGCGGATTCCCTCAAGTTCATGAGCGACTGGTTCGCGCAGCTGTGGGCCGAGTCTCTGGGCAAACAGTTCGATAACGATGGCAAGGTCGTCAACGTCGGTCAGACGCCGGTCAAGGCGCTGGGTGTTACCGATCAGCATTCTCAGGTCCAGCTGTACGCCGAAGGTCCCTACGATAAGATGATCGTCTTCCTGGGTGTGGATAAGTTCCGCCAGGAGATCACCATTCCGAAGATCTATGGCGAGATTCCGTCTCTGGGCTTCCTGGGCGGCGCAACGCATACGCAGCTGCTGCAGACCGAGCAGATGGCCACCGAGTACGCGTTGATGAAGGCCGGCAAGATGAACATGACCATCACATTGCCGGAAGTCAACGCTTTTACGCTGGGCGAGCTCATGTACTTCTTCGAGATCGCGACCGCGTTCGCCGGTGAGCTGCTGAACATCAATGCGTTCGATCAGCCTGGTGTAGAAGGCGGCAAGAATGCTACCTACGCCATGTTCGGACGTCCGGGCTATGAGGAAAAGAAAGCAGAGCTGGATGCACGTCCCGCACAGGATCCGCGCTTCATCATCTGAGAAGAAACATAAATGAATATAAAAATAGAAAATACTGTAAGCGCGACCGCTTACGTCGTAACCGGGGCTTTGGCGATGATCACCGCCGAAGTCCCGATTCGCAATATGGAAGAAGAATCTGTAGAATACTCCGTGTATGACCAGATCATCAGCCCGGAGGGGGCTGTGCTGACGACGACGGAATCCCGCGGGCGGCTTGGCGCCGGCGCGGAAGAGACGATCCTTGACGAACTGCTGCGGGTGCGGGATCCGCAAAACGAACTGCAGGGTTATAAACTGCGCGTGCTGCTGCGGGTCGGAGATGTGTATGTAGATACTAAAGAAGTGGGGATCCGGGTCGTATGAGTGCGGCGAACCGTAAAAACTTAAGGATCGTAGGCTTCATGCTGGCCTTGTTCTGTGCTTTGACTTTCGGTGTCGCTCGTTTTTATATGTCCGAAGGCCTTACATGGACTTCGGCCCGCATCGTCAATACGGTATTTTATGTGTTGATGGCGGGGCTGTCGCTCCTCATGATGAGGCTCTCCGACTACCGTTTCAAGGATTTCGGCGACTTCTTCTTTTCGCTATGGTGGCAGCTTCTGGTCGGCTTCGGCATCGCGGCCGCCTTCACTGTCATCGGCATGTTGGCCACTGGAGGGTATGAGATCCCCACAGACTGGGGGTATCTTGTGCCAAGCCAGATCCTGACCGGAATCGCAGAAGAGCTGTTCTGGCGCGGATTATTGCTGAAATTGATGGGAGAGCTGCTGCATTCCAAGCGGAAGGCGGTGCCTCTCAACGCCCTGCTGTACGGTCTTTGGGCATGGCCCCTCACGCACAGTTGGGTCACTGTGATCCTCAGCGCGTTCATCGGCCTGGTCTTTGCCATCGTACGCGTTGAATATGATGAAGACATGGGCATCCCCGGCCTGGCCTTTGCCCACAGTCTTATGAATGTCTTCTAACCAGTAGAAAGGATGGTGACGCGCGATGATACCTAAGTTTGGCGATGGCCGCGACAGTTTCTTCGAACGGCGGCTGGGTATGTTCGTCCATTGGGGACTGTACAGTATCCATGCCTGGCACGAGCAGGAGCTTTGGCGCCAGGGAACGCCACGCAGAGAATACGAAGCGCTGATGCATGGATTCGATCCTGTCAAATTCGATCCGGATCAGTGGATCGACGCGGCGGAATCGGCCGGTATGAGCTTCATTTGCTTCACGACGAAGCATCATGACGGCTTCTGCATGTGGGATACCCGGTATACGGACTACAACATCATGCATACACCGTATGGAAAAGATATCCTGAGGGAACTTGCCGATGCCTGTAAGCGCCGCGGCATGCAGCTGGGCTTGTATTACTCCATTCCGGACTGGCACCATCCCAATTACGACAACCAGGGGCGGCACCATCAGATGTTCGGTCTTCGCCCCGGAGATGAGCCGGACAGGGAGAAGTATTTCACCTATGTGAAGAATCAGGTGGAGGAGTTGTTGACCCAGTATGGTCCGATCTGCCAGCTGTTCTGGGACGTCAACGTGGATGAATGGTACGAGCCGGAATTCAACGAGCAGGTCCGAAAGTGGCAGCCGGGCATCGTGATCAACGACCGCGGTCCCGGTCCGGGGGATTTTGCTACGCCGGAGCGCATGATCCCCGAGGGCAAGGAGTTTTCGAAGCCGACGCAGGGCAATTCCGCCTTCGGCCGCGAGAGCTGGGGCTTCCGCATCGATGAGGATTATTACGCAGATAAGTATTTGATCGGTTCGATCGACAAGATCCTGTCGATGGGCGGCACCTATCTGCTCAACGTCGGCCCGAAGGCCGATGGAACGCTGGCTGAAGAGAATATCAGGTCCCTGAAAGTCATCGGGGACTGGTATAAGAAAGTGAAGGAAGCTTTTGAAGGCTGTCATCCGGCTTCCTACCTGATCAACGATGATTTCTGGGGATTGGACCAGAAGATCATCCGCGACCGCATCTGGACTACACGAAAGGGAAACTCGGTCTATGTGCATCTGCCGGAAGGCGCACAGAGCACAGGCCTGATCCTCAAACCGGTGCGCGTGCTTCCGCGCAGAGCGGTACTGCTCAATAACGGGCAGGAACTGAAAACGAAAGTGGAAGTCACACCGTGGCATTATATGGAACCGGCCTGGCTGCATGTGATCGGTCTCCCGACCAATGAAATGCAGGATACCGTCATGGTACTTCGGCTGGATTTCGATGAAGAGGACTTCATCTGATAAAGGAGAAGGATTATGGAATTCAAAGAACTCATCGTAGAACGCAGAAGTGTACGGGCATACAAAGATCAGCCCGTAGATGTGGAACTTTTGAAGCAGATCGTGGAGCAGGCGCAGATGGCACCTTCTTGGAAGAATTCGCAGACCGCCCGCACCTATGTGGCGGCGACCCCTAAGATCCTGGAAGAACTGCGGGAAAAGGGCCTGCCGTCCTTCAATCAGAACAGTTCCAGGAACGCGGCATTGATTGTGACCACCTTCGTCCGCGGCGTATCCGCCTTCACGAATGGACAGCCGGATACCGAACTGGGCGACAAGTGGGGCGCTTATGATCTGGGCCTGCACGACGCATATCTGGTCCTGGCGGCCAAGAACGCAGGTCTCGATACGCTGATCATGGGCATCCGTGATCCGGAAGCGATCCGTGCGCTGCTGGAGATCCCCGAAGAGGAGGATATCGTTTCGGTGATCGCGGTCGGATACCGGAATCAGGAACCGGGCCTTCGTCCACGCAAACCGCTGGAAGAGGTCAGCAAATTCTTTTAAACTATCATGAAAGATATCATTTTACAGAATCCGATCTGCGCCATCCTGCGCGGTGCGGATCCAAGAGCAGTCATCCCTTATGCGAAGGCGGTCTTTGACGGAGGCGTGCGCATGTTTGAAGTCGCCATGAATACAGAAGGAGCTGCACAGCAGATCGAAATGCTGCGCGAAGCTTTCGGTGATCAAGCGATGGTCGGCGCGGGCACGGTCATCAATGAGGAGCGGTGCCTTCTGGCGGAACAAGCCGGCGCCCAGTTCTTCCTGACGCCGTCCGCCACGGAAAGCACGCTCAGGTTCTGCAGAGAGCGGGATATTCCGCTGCTGCCCGGCGTCATGACGCCGACGGACGTGGCGGTCTGCCTGTCCTACGGCTATACCACCATGAAACTATTCCCGGCGGGCGATCTGCCGCTGGGGTATATCAAGAGCCTGAAAGGCCCGTACAGCGGGACCGAATACGTCGCAGTGGGCGGTGTCGGTCCGAACAATATCAAGCAGTTTTTTGACGCCGGATTCATCGGCGTCGGCATCGGTTCCAGCCTGGCGCCGAAAGCGCTGGTGGCGGAAGGCCGATGGGATGCGGTGACGGAATATGTTGCCAATCTTGTAAAGGAAGTAAAAAAATGAAGATCCAGAAAGTCAACACCTATCGGGTGCGTCCCCGCTGGTGCTTCGTGGAGATCATCACAGATGAAGGGCTCACCGGATGGGGCGAGCCGGTATTGGAAGGCAAGGCGGCCAGTGTAGAAGCCTGTGTGCAGGAGATGACCGAGTATTTGATCGGCAAGGATCCCATGCGCATCGAGGATATCTGGACGACGTTGTACCGCGCAGGGTTCTATCGCGGCGGCGGCATCATGATGAGCGCTATCGCCGGTATCGACCAAGCGCTGTGGGACATCAAAGGCAAGTATTACAATGCCCCGGTCTACGATCTTATGGGCGGGCAGGTCCGTGACAAGATCAAGGTCTATTCCTGGATCGGCGGGGATCGCCCATCAGATGTGGCATCCGCCGCGCTCGAGAAGAAGGAAGCGGGGTTCACCGCCATCAAGATGAACGCCACGGAAGAACTGCAGATGGTGGATACCTATGACAAGATCGACGCGGTCCTGGAGCGTGTGGCTGCCATCCGTAAAGCCTGCGGTCCGTATTTCGGCATCGCGATCGACTTCCACGGCCGCGTGCACAAACCGATGGCACGCATCCTCGCGAAGAAACTGGAGGAGTTCGATCCCATGTTCATCGAGGAGCCGGTGCTCTGCGAAAACATGGAGGATTTCATCGAAGTGGCCCGAGCGGCCAATATCCCTATTGCCACCGGAGAGCGCCTGTTCTCCCGGTACGATTTCAAGCGGCTGCTGCAGACCGGTGCTGTGGACATCATCCAGCCGGATCTGTCCCACGCGGGTGGTATCACGGAAGTGAAGAAGATCGCTTCCATGGCGGAAGCGTATGACGTGGCGCTGGCGCCGCATTGCCCGCTCGGTCCCATCGCGCTGGCGGCCTGCCTGCAGGTGGATGCGACCTGCTACAACGCATTCATCCAGGAGCAGAGCATGGGCATCCATTACAACAAGTTCCACGGTGTCCTGGACTATATCTTGGACCCGGAGACGCTGACCTTCCACGACGGCTGGGTCGATATGCCGAAAAAGCCGGGCCTGGGCATCGAGGTCAACAAGGAACTGGTGCTGGAAGAAAACAAAGAGCCGCACATGTGGAAGAATCCCGTATGGCGGCATGAGGATGGCAGTATCGCCGAGTGGTAAGCATATGAAGATCGGTTTTATCGGAAACGGTTGGCGGACCCGCGGCTACTGGCGCATCGTCCGCCAGGTGCCGGAGGCATTTCAGATCTCCGGTGTGCTGTTCCGGGATCCTGTAAAGGCCGCTGCTTTCACGGAAGCACCGGCGTTCACGGATTTGACGGAATTCTTACAGCAGGACCATGATATGATCATGATCCTGATCCCGCGCAGCGTCGTGTTCCCTTACATCGAAGCCTGCGTTGCGGCTGGGTTCCCGGTCCTGGTGGAGACACCGCCGGCGCCGGACGTAAAAGGCCTGGTCAAGGTCTGGGAACTGCAGCAGAAGTATAACGCGAAGATCCAGGTGGCGGAGCAGTATTTCCTGCAGCCGTACCACAGTGCGGTGCGCGCTTTATGCGAACAAGGCCTCCTGGGCGATGTCCACAACCTCAGGATCGCCATGGCGCATGATTATCATGGCATCAGCGTGATGCGCAAGCTCCTTGGTGTCGGAGATCAGCCTTGTACCATTACAGCGCAGCGGTTCGACGTGCCGGTCTTGTACCATTGCGGACGCGCAGGCATGGAGGATCCGCGGATGGTCACAGATCATCGCAAAGTGGCCGATTTTGTGTTCGAAAATGGCAAGGTAGGTTTCTTCGATTTCGCGGATGAGCAGTATTTCAACTATTTCCGGAGCCGGCACATGCAGGTGCAGGGCACACAGGGTGAGATCAATGACTACCAGGTCAGTTGGTGGAACGGGACCATGCCCGTGGCCGCCCGCCTGGAGCGCCAGGATCTGGGGCAGGACTCCAACCTGGAGGGCTATTTCCACCGCGGCATCAGCTTCAACGGCGAGATGGTCTATACCAGTCCCTTTGCGCAGTATACGGAAGCCGGCCTTACCGACGACGAGATCGGCATGGGGTCGCTGCTGCTGGGCATGGATCGCCTGATCCGCACCGGCGAGGAGATCTATCCGCTGAAGGAAGCACTGCAGGACACCTACCTGTATCTGATGATGGATGAAGCGATCCGGACGGGGCAGAGCGTGCAAACAAAGCGGATGCCCTGGAATTCAGGAGTGTAATGGAAAAAGGCACCAGATCTGGTGCCTTTTTTGTGTGATCAATCCTTCTTGAACTTCTCGACGACTTTCTCTTTGACTTCCTGCACTTTTTCGACGATCTTGTCATCGATCTCGGTCTTGTCCAGCAGATCCTGGACTTTTTCTTTCAGACCAGCGGCAGCTTCAGGAATATCTTCCTTGATGAATTCTTCGACTTTGCCGTCTTTGAAGGCCTCTTCGACTTTCTCTTTGATCTCGCCGACTTTTTCTTTTACGTCCATGGTTTCAACTTCCTTTCATTTTATTTTTGCGGTTCAGATGATTCTGGACCGTGTTTTTCAGTTTCCACGATGTGGTCCAGCAGACGCTCCGCCAATCGCTTTTCCAGGGAAGCCCTTGTGACAAGGGTGGAGGCAATGAGACGCAGATCGTCCGACGTTTCCTGCGCCAGGACCCGTTGCAGCAACTCTTTTTGCGCCGCATCGCGCTCCAGATAGGTCTGATAGAAAGCCTCCAGTCCCTCCGGATCATCGATCAGCGGGGAGAGCAGCGTGTGGATGTCATTGATGGACAGGATCTGCTTATACTCGTAGATCAGGGCCAGCAGCAGGATATGGTGCCGGCTGTACTTCTTTTTCTGCGAGGCAGGAAGGAGCTTTTCTTTGGAGTAATTGTTGATCATGGTCTTGGTCATGATCTTGTCCTCCTCGGAACGCTTGGTCGCACCAAGTTCGCGCTCCAGCAGCGTCGTGACCTGGTCCATGTACAGATCGATCCGCGGGATGGCGTCCGGCTGCATGGCAGGCTCATGTGTGACAGCTTCAACGGAACGTAGATATTCTTCTCCCATGAACAGGTCCTCCTCTTTTTTATCTACGCACAGTATAGAAAAAATATAAGAAAATGTCAATATCCACTTGCATATTCCGGAAGAGTGATATATACTATACATAGTAATCAATACTACATCAAGGAGATGACATAATCATGAAACATATTAAAGAGCCTGTCAACTCGTTGACACATATGTCAGCTGCCGTGCTGGCGATCCCCGCAACGATCTATCTGCTGTGGATCGCGGTCACGCCGTTGGAGCGTATTGCTTATTTGATCTTCGGCCTGTCCATGATCCTGCTGTATGCGGCCAGCGCCATCTATCACGCGCTCTCCGTCTCACCCAAGCATGAAAAGCGCCTGCGCAAGCTGGACCACAGCATGATCTTCATCCTGATCGCGGGCACCTACACACCCATCTGCCTGATCCCGCTGCGCGGTCCTTGGGGGTACAGTCTGCTGGCCGTGATCTGGGCCTTCGCCATCGGCGGGGTCTTGATGAAACTGTTCTGGATCAATGCGCCGCGCTGGCTGAGCACCGCCATCTACCTGATCATGGGCTGGCTGTGCCTGTTCGCCTTCTATCCCATCGTCCGTAGCCTGAACACGCAGGCACTGCTCTGGCTCATCGCCGGCGGCGTCTTTTACTCCATCGGCGCGGTCATCTACGGCCGCAAGAAGTCGCT
>JAFVHC010000200.1 GCA_017474705.1 Bacillota bacterium | reverse complement strand
CCGCGGGAAGAAAATATAATCGATGATCGGACGGGGAGGGTATCGTGAAAAAGGATAAAATCTTCTTGATCCTCAGCGTTGTGCTGTTGGTCTTGGCGATCCTTTGTCTGGCGGCCGGCATCTGGTTCCGTATGATGTATGGTTCCGTCATGGATGGAACCGCAAGTCTGTATGCCAGATTGAACCGGCTGTATCAGATCTTCCTTTGGCTTGGAGCAGGACTGTTCCTCGTAGGCGGCATATTGTTTGCTATGAGACGGTCGGGTCAAGGAAGATAGTGCTTAATAAGGACTGAAATGAGGAGGCGATACGATGTCTGTCATGGCTGCGTTTATGGTGCCGCATCCGCCCATGATCATTCCGGAAGTCGGGCGGGGCAGCGAGGAACAGATCCGCGAGACGATCACGGCGTACGAGCGGGTGGCGGATGAAGTCGCCGCGCTGCAACCGGATACCATCATCATTACCAGCCCGCATTCCGTAATGTATGCGGATTACTTCCATATTTCGCCCGGCAATAAAGCGACGGGCTCGTTCCGTCAGTTCCGGGCACCGGGCGTCCGCTTCTCAGAGCGGTATGATACTGTCCTCGTGGGCCGCATCTGCGACCTGGCGGAAGCGGAGAATTTCCCGGCAGGTACCCTGGGAGAGCGGGATCCTTCCCTGGACCATGGAACGATGGTCCCCCTGTGGTTCATCCGTCAGAAGTATTCTGAAGGGAAGATCGTGCGGATCGGCCTGTCCGGCTTACCCTTGGCGGATCACTATCACCTTGGGCAGTTGATCGCCCAGGCCGTGGAAGAGACCGGAACACAGGCCGTGCTGATCGCCAGCGGTGATCTTTCGCACAAATTGCAGACCTATGGACCTTATGGCTTTGCCAAAGAGGGACCGGAATACGACAGCCGGATCATGGACGTCTGCGGCAGGGCGGCTTTCGGCGAACTGTTCGATTTTGAGGAGACGTTCTGCGAAAAGGCAGCGGAATGCGGCCATCGCTCCTTTGTGATCATGGCCGGTGTTTTTGACGGCCTCAAGGTGCAGGCAACGGCCTTGTCCCATCAGGACGTGACCGGCGTCGGCTACGGCATCTGCACCTTCTATCCGGAGGGGAAAGATGAAGACCGGCATTTCCTGAAGATCTATCAGGAGAAGAATGAGCAGGACTGCATGGAAAAAGCGGAAAAAAGTGATGCCTACGTCAGGCTGGCGAGGGCTTCCGTGGAGGCCTGGGTGCGTCGGCGCGAGCATATCCGTGTGCCTAAAGACCTTCCGGCTGAGATGCTGGAGCGCCGTGCCGGCACCTTCGTGTCTCTTCATAAAGACGGAAAGCTGCGCGGATGCATCGGCACGATCGCTGCGACGCAGGGTAATATCGCGGAGGAGATCATCCAGAACGCCATCAGCGCATGTTCCCGCGATCCGCGCTTTGCACCGGTCACGATGGGTGAACTGAAGAGCCTCGAGATCAGCGTGGATGTTTTGGGAGATCTGGAGCCGATCAAATCACCGGAGGAACTGGACGTGAAGCGCTACGGCGTGGTGGTCAGCCATGGGCGGAAGAGGGGCCTTTTGCTTCCGAACCTGGACGGCGTGGACACGGTAGAGGAGCAGATCGAGATCGCCAGACAGAAGGGCGGCATCCGCGAGTCCGAACCCTATCAACTGGAGCGGTTCGAAGTCGTGCGCCATTACTGAATGGAGAGTTGCTATGGCAATTTGCGACGTTTGTTTCCGGCATTGCGATCTCGCGGAAGGGAAGATCGGCTTCTGCGGCGGCCGTATCGCGAAGAACGGCCGGGTGGAAGCGTATAATTACGGACGGATCACCTCGTTGGCGCTGGATCCCATCGAGAAGAAACCACTGGCCAGGTTCTTCCCCGGCAGCAGAGTCTTATCGGTCGGCAGCTTCGGCTGCAATCTGCGGTGCCCCTTCTGCCAGAACCACGAGATCTCCTGGTCGAAGGAAGCCTGGAGGTTTGCGGAGAAGGCGGAGACGTTCAGCCCGGACGCCTTGGTGGATATCGCTCTGCAATTACGATCCAGAGGGAATATCGGCATCGCCTTCACCTATAATGAACCGCTGATTGGGTATGAATTCGTACGGGATACAGCCAGACTGGCCCAAAAAGAAGGACTGAAAAACGTCTTGGTCACCAACGGCACCGCCGAGCTGGCCATTTTGGAAGAAATCAAGCCCTATATCGATGCGATGAATATCGATCTGAAAGGTTTCACCGATCGGTATTATCGTGAGGTCCTGGGCGGCGATCGGCAGCAGGTCATGGCATTCATTGAGGAAGCGGTAGGGACCTGTCACGTGGAGCTGACGACCTTGATCGTGCCCGGAGAAAATGATAGTGAAGAGGAGATGCGGGCATTGTCCCAGTGGGTCAGTGGATTGAAAAACCCGGATGGAAAGGACGTGCCGCTCCACATCTCCCGGTTCTTCCCACGGTTCCATATGCAGGACCGGAGGGCGACAGACGTCGCCAAAATCTATCATCTGGCAGAGATCGCCAGGGAAAACCTGGACTATGTTTATACAGGAAATTGTTGAAAAGGATATAAAATGCTGACAAAAAACGATATTTTCACATTTTTGCAGGACAATGGCATCAGGCATGACAACAAGGTCACGATCCATTGTTCCCTTCGCGCGATCGGCGAGATCGAGGGTGGAGCGGACGGACTGATCGATGCGTTTGCGGAGTATCTGTCCGATGGACTCTTCATCGTGCCGACCCACACCTGGGACGATGTGGTGGCTGATCATCCATTCTATGACGTGAAAACGTCGGTGCCCTGCATCGGGACGCTGGCCAAGGTGGCGGCGTTCCGCCCGGATGGCGTGCGGTCTCTGCACCCGACCCATTCGGTCACTGTATTCGGGAAAAACGCTGCCGAGTACGTGCAGGGAGAGGAGCGGTCGGCTTCTCCTGCCCCTGTGGGCGGTGCTTTGAGCAGACTCTATGAAGAAAACGGCAAAGTCCTGCTGATCGGTGTAGGTCATGACAAGAACACCTACCTGCATTCCGTGGATGAACGGCTGGGCATACCGGACCGCCTGAATCCCAAGACTTTCGTCATTTCCATCAAGGATCAGGATGGCAACATCCTGCAGTCGCCGCCGTTCCACACGCACTTCACCGCGGCTTCGGACACCTGTGTTTCAGAGTATTACGGGAACTACAAAGAAGCATTCGAATACACCGGTGCGGTCCGTTACGCCCGGCTGGGCAACGCATTGGTATATGTCTGTGACGCTCGGGGCATGACGGATACGGTCCGGCTCCTCTGGCAGAAGACGGATCACGATCTGTGCATCAAGGAAGAAACGATCCCCAAAGAGTATTATATGGCATAAAGGAGACGACCATGAAGTTTGTTTTGATCCCCCTGTGCTGCATCCTGGCAGGCGTTTTCCTATATCAGGAGAGCAAGAAAAAGTATGTGCCCGCGGTGGTCCTGAAAGGGCTGGCTTCCCTGTGTTTCGTGATCCTCGGGTACCTTTGTGCTTCGAAAGGAAGCATATCGGACCGGATCCTCTGGGGCCTCGTCCTTGGCTGCATCGCCGATGTGCTGCTGAACCTGCGGCTGGTGTTCCCAAAGAAAGGGCAGCTCATCTTCCTGGTGGGGATCCTGGTGTTCCTGGCTGGACACATCCTGTATCTGGCTGCAATCCTGCCTCTGTCGCTCTATACGCTCACGTATGTGATCATCGGCATCATCCTGACGGCGCTCCTGATGATCTGGATCTTCAGCCGGATCACTGCGAAACCGGCCTTCAAGATCTTTGGCGTCGTATATATCGGGGCCGTCGTGCTCCTGAACTGCGTCGCGATCGGGAATATGTTCACGGGACCCTCCAGATTCACGCAGGTGTTTGCCGCAGGTGCGCTGCTGTTCCTTATCAGTGACATCGTATTGATCCTGAACACTTTCGGCGATACGTTCAAACAGAGCCTGCGCAATACCAATATCGGCCTGTACTATGCAGGACAATTGCTGATCGCCCTGAGCCTGCACCTGATGGCGATCCATCAATTCTTATAAAAGGAAGACGAACGATGGCGGACAAGACCTATAAGAATCTTTTCGATGACGGGTATACCACATATCATGATGATGGTACGAAGAGCACGACGTATAAAAATCTTCTCGATGACGGCGTCACCACCTACCACAGTGATGGTTCCAAAAGTACGACCTACAACAATATTCTGGATAACGGTACGACGACCTATCACAGCGACGGCTCCAAGAGCACCACGTATAAGAACATCCTGGATGATGGTTATACCACGTACAACAGCGATGGATCGACCACCAAGTCCTATACCTATAACAACATTCTGGACGATGGCACGACCACCTATTCCTACACATATGGACAGCCGACCAACACCACCTATGGCAGCAGTTACTCGGATCTTTACGGGGATTACGGCAGCATACCCAGCGTACCGTATTATTACGGTGGCAGCGCTTCGATCGATACCACGCCATACCGGATCAATGAAAACGCGTTTCCGGTCTGGGCATTGGCGATGCTGTGGGTGGCTTACGGCCTTCTGATGATACCCGCCGTCTGGGCTTCTTTCCATACACCGGAGCAGACCCAGCATATATGGATCGCGATCACTTGCTGCTTGCTCGCCTCGTGGAGCGGTATCCAGATGACGAAGCGGCCCGGTTTTTGCGAACTGTTCGTGTGCTTCATTCTGTCTTTCGGTATGTGCCTGCTGAACATGATCGGAGGATACTGGACGCACTTGCTGCTGATCGTGCCGGTCGGTTTCATCCTGTACATATATCTGTACAGCGGCAAACTGAACGTCAATTACTTTGGCAAGCTGCATGGGATCTACATGTGGGCGACCGCCTTCATGGTGATCAACGCAGTTTTCTACCTGGTCAAGTGGCGGATGGGCTGCCAGATCATGATGCTGTTCTGGCTGGCATTGACCCTGATCTTCCTGGTGGTGAACCTGGTGCAGAAGATCATCAGCATGATCAAGACCAAACAGGTCCTGTCCTTCCGTAAGATGAAGGGCTGGGTCATGTTTGTGATCGGCGTCGCCATCCCGTTGGTCATGAAAGTGCTGCAGCCGTCCATGGAACTTTGGATCTGCGGACTGATCGGTCTGGGACTGTATCTTGCGGTGGGGATCATTTGCACCGGCAAAGAAGACAAGCGCAGATTCATCATGTATACCTTGAGTTTCACCATGATCAGCTTTGTGTTTTGCCAGCTGATCAACGCACAAGCCGGCACCATGATGGATATCACGAACATGTTCGGTCAGATGGACCGGCAGATCGGTTTTTCATTGACACAGCCGGTCGTTGCGTTCCTGTTCCGCACCATCGAGAAACTGGCAGATTTCAGTGCACAGATCTGCTGGACGATCACGGATCTGGTGATCCGGCTGGGCGTCTGGATCGCCGGTCTGGCGCATATCAATTTGCCGGACTACCTGGCTGCACCCAACTATATCCTTGCCTGCGTCTTCTGCGTAGTGCCGACCGTAGTGATCACTTCCATCAGCACGGCTATCGGAAAAGCACTGTGTAAAGAGAAGAAGGCAAAGTGAGATTTCTTGTTGGGGGACGATTACGTTCTAGAAATCAGAGCCTTTGAATAGAACGTAAAATAGGCGATGGGACTACGTCGTAGAAAACACCATCCGTCAAATGGAACGTAAATGGCGAAGCTCACCGATTCTGTGCATCCAGAAAGTAGTACTAAGATAGTCGAAGATGGAAAAATCTGAGAAATGTTTCCCAAATGTTTATCATTTCGGGATTTCGGACAAAAAGAAAATCCAGTGTCGATGCGTACAATTCGCATAAACACTGGATTTTTCATGATCGGAATGACAGGACTTGAACCTGCGGCCTCTTGGTCCCGAACCAAGCGCTCATACCAAACTGAGCTACATTCCGAAAGCTATATTAGTATAGCGCGGTGCCATGGGTTTGTCAAGGACAAAAATGAAGAAATTTGCGTTACTTGCCGGAGCCGCCTTTTTTCTTCATGCATGCACCGATGATGGCGCCGCCGATCGTGGCGATGCTGAGGAGATACTTGTTCTGGCCGAACAGGTAGAACAGAATGATACCGATGACAAGTCCGATGGCCATGCCATAGACGAAATAATTGCCACCGTATTCGAAAGATTCCGGCTCTTTGTAAGAGAAGACCTGGTACGGCTCGTCGACAGGGCTTTTGTGCTCCTCCGTCGCAGATGTTTCTTCCACCGTTTCCGTGGGTTCCTCGTTCTGGACCTGATCTTTGATTTCTTCTGCCATACTGCACCTCCCGCAGATCTGCCTTGGATGTAAAAATACCAGAGAATAGTCTCTGGTATTTTTTGAGTGGAGATAACGGGATTCGAACCCGTGACCTTCTGAATGCCAGTCAGACGCGCTCCCAACTGCGCT
>JAFVHC010000199.1 GCA_017474705.1 Bacillota bacterium | reverse complement strand
TGATCATCGTATCCAGTGTATCCTGTATCTATGGCCTGGGTGATCCGATCGATTACAATACGATGGCACTGTCACTGCGTCCGGGGATGATCCGTGACATGGACGACGTCATGAGACGCCTCATCGATCTGCAGTATACCCGCAATGAAATGGTACTGGAGCGTGGTACGTTCCGCGTCCATGGCGATGTACTGGAAGTCGTGCCTGCTTCCGAATCTACCCATGCCTACCGCGTGGAGTTCTTCGGAGACGAGATCGACCGCATCAGCGAGATCGATATCCTGACCGGCGAGGTCTATGGACGCACGGAGCACATGCTGCTGTTCCCGGCTTCTCATTACGTAGTGGAACCGGAGAAGATGAACGCGGCCATCCGCCGCATCCAGGAAGAACTGGACGAGCGGCTGAAGGAACTGCAGTCACAGGACAAGCTGCTGGAAGCACAGCGTCTGGCGCAGCGTACCAATTTCGATATCGAGATGTTGCGGGAGACGGGTTTCTGTTCCGGTATAGAGAACTATTCCCGGCATCTGGCCGGACGTCCCGCAGGCAGTACGCCTTATACACTATTGGATTATTTCCCGGATGATTTTCTGACCATCGTGGATGAGTCGCACATGACGATCCCCCAGGTACGCGGTATGTTCAACGGGGATCAGTCCCGAAAGAGCGTGCTGGTGGAATATGGTTTCCGCCTGCCCTCGGCAAAGGACAACCGTCCGCTCAACTTCAAGGAATTTGAAAGCAAGATCCATCAGATGATGTTCGTATCGGCCACACCTGGCCCGTATGAAGCAGAGCACAGCGAGCATACAGCCGAGCAGATCATCCGTCCGACGGGCCTTCTGGACCCGGAGGTGGAAGTGCATCCGGTCGAGGGCCAGATCGACGATCTGATCAGCCGCATCCGCCGTGTCACCGAAAAACATCAGAAGACGCTGGTCACGACCTTGACCAAGCGCATGGCTGAGGACCTGACGCGGTATTTGAAGGAAGCCGGGATCAAGGTCCAGTACCTGCATTCCGATATCGACACCCTGGAACGACTGGAGATCGTGCGGGACCTGCGCACCGACGTCTATGACGTGCTGGTGGGCATCAACCTGCTGCGTGAAGGTCTGGATATCCCGGAAGTCTCACTGATCGCCATCATCGACGCGGATAAAGAAGGTTTCCTGCGGTCCGAGACTTCATTGGTGCAGACCATCGGACGAGCGGCGCGCAATGTGGACGGTCACGTCATCCTGTACGCGGATATCATGACAGGGTCCATGGAACGGGCCATATCGGAGACCAACCGGCGCCGTGCCATCCAGCAGGCCTACAATGAGGCGCATGGCATCACGCCGCGCAGCATCCAGAAGAAAGTCCACGATGTGATACGCGCCACGCTTACCGACGAGGAGAGCATGGAGGATCGCAGGAAGGCGAGAGACAGAGATCCGGAGTCCATGACCCGCAAGGAGCTGGAAAAGGCCATCCAGAAACTGGAGAAAGAGATGCGCAGAGCTGCCGCGGACCTTAGGTTCGAGGAAGCGGCGCAGTACCGCGACGAGATTATGGAGCTGCGCAAGGCCGTGATCGAGATCAGCGCGGGCAAGTAAACAGGAGTAGTATCCATTATGGGAGATATCATACATATCAAGGGTGCCAGAGAGCACAACCTGAAGGATCTGGAAGTCACGATCCCGAAGAACAAGTTCGTGGTGGTCACAGGCCTGTCCGGATCCGG
>JAFVHC010000198.1 GCA_017474705.1 Bacillota bacterium | reverse complement strand
TCGCTCTCTCCCGTGATGATCAGGTTCCTGTAGATATGATAGGCTTCGCGCGCTCTGTGGTTGCCCATGGCATCCAGCATGCGGAAGATATCAGTCTCCAATGACGGTGTGATGATCTTGTCGATGTCCTCATGGACGATCAGACCTGTACCTTCTTTATAGGAGAACAATTTATTCATCTCCGTCTGCAGGACGCTCATATCTGTACCTACTGCATGGATGAAATATGCAGCAGTCGGTCGATCGATCTTCAGGCCGCGGCGTCTTGCTTCGATGATGATCCATTTGGCAAGTCCATCCTCATCCAGTGTTTTGAATTCGACCGCGAGACCATACTTAGCCAATGCTTTGTAACTGCGGGTCCTTTTATCCACGTTGCTTTCGATGAAGACCAGTACCGTCGTTTCCGGCATGTTGGCAAAGAAAGCCTCCAAAGTTTCCATATCCTCATTGGAATCAGGCTCCTCTTCCCCTTCTCCCTTTTTCTTCATCGCAAAAAGGCCGCTGTCCTGCACGATGACCAAACGACGGTCCACCATGAGGGGAAAGGTCTCGGCACAGGTCGTGATCGTCTGGACTGATGGTTTATCCAGCTCATCCAGGTTCATGAGCTCATCCTCCGGCATCAGAAGGCTTTTCTTCAGCCTTGTATGATAAGTATCGATCAAGTAGGCCTCATCCCCATAAAACAGGTACAGGGACCCGATCTGCTTGTCCGCGATCTGCTGTTTGAGCACATCCATTGCATTTACTGCATCCATCGTTTTCGGAATGCCTCCTGATAGGTATATAGATCCTCATCCATGATCAGACAGCCGGTCTCATAGGAAATGATCGGCCGGATCCCGCACGCTGCAAGGCGTTCCAGGACTTCCTGATGTGGATGACCGTAACTGTTGTTCTTTTTGCAGCTGATCCACGCCGCTTCCGGCGCTGCTGCCAAGAGAAATGCTTCTGACGACGAGGTCCGGGACCCATGATGACCGACCTTGAGCACCGTGCAGCGTACATCAAGACCTTCGGCAAGGATCCTCTGCTCTGTTTCCTGGTCCGCATCTCCCATGCAACATATTGTACCGTGTTTCGTCGTTGCTTGCAAGCATAATGATCCACTGTTTTCATCCGGATATGTTTCTGCGGGATCCGGACTGAGGACGTGGATACTGATGCCCGCCAAGTACAGTTCCTGTCCTTTGCCAAGCCAGTGCACCTGCGATTCACTGGCCGCGAGAAGCTCATGAAAATCATGGACTGCGTTATCCGGAAGATACAAGTTCCGTACTTTGAAATCCGGATCCGTCAGCAATCGCAGTACTCCTTCCGAGTGATCCTGATCCATATGGGTGACAAAAACACCATCGACTTCCTTGATCCCATAATACTCCAAACACGGCTTGAGGCACCAGTCATATCCCGGCCCCGCATCGATGATATAGGCCCGTCCTCTGCAGCGCAGCAGCATGCAGTCCCCCTGACCAATGCTCAGGAACAGGACCTGTGTCTCAAAATGATGCACCAAAAGGACCAGACATAAGAGCACAATGCATCCTGCACGCAATAGCCATACCCTTTTGATGCGTAGATCCAGGATCCATAGGATATACAAACCATAATACAACAAGACCGCACTGCCGGGCATTGCGCCGATCCTCAGGATCCCGCCACGCCAGCGCAGCAGAAATTCACATCCGGCCCTATAAAAAACCAGCACATAATATACACAGCCCACCAGGAAGCGAGCGATGTCTGCGGAAACAAACGACAATACCACCGCACAGAGCGAAGCCAGGATCACGAGGCTCATCAGTGGAATGACCAGCAGATTCAACAGGATGGCATACAAACTGATCTGATGAAAATGCTGCAGAGTGATCGGGACGCTCCATGTAACGACCGCCAGTGCCGTGGCCAGGCTTCGGCGCAGTTTCAATGGGACCCAGTAGCATCTAAGCCAGGGACGCCGCGCTACGAACAAAGCCATCGTCGCCATAAACGACAATTGGAACGCAGCATCAAAAAGATACAAAGGCCTCCATAAAAGGATGCACAGAGCACTAAGGCCAAGAGAATTGAGCGGATCCTCTTTGCGGCCGCAGAGCACGGCCCCGAAGCGGATCGTAAGCATAAGCGCCGCCCGGATCGTAGAGATAGCACTACCAGTCAGAAAACAATAGCCCCAGACAAAGACACCTGTGACGGTCAGGGCTTTT
>JAFVHC010000197.1 GCA_017474705.1 Bacillota bacterium | reverse complement strand
TCGATGCCCTTGTTGATCCAGCCGATGATCTTCGCCTTGTGCGCTTCACTGACCACCGGCCCCAGTTGGGTCTCTTCTTTATAAGCGCAGCCGATGACCAGTTTCTCTGCCTTCTCTTTCAAAAGCGCGACGAACCGATCCGCAATGGATTCCTGCACGCAGACCACCGGAAGGGCCATGCAGCGCATGCCCGCGCAGCCGTAGGTGGAGTTGATGACGGCGTTGACCGTCGCTTCCAGATCGCAGTCCTCCAGTACCAGCGCATGGTTCTTGGCTTCGCACTGGGCCTGCACCCGCTTGCCATGTCCGGCAGCGATGGAATAGACATGTTTGCCGACGTTCGTCGTACCCACGAAGGTGACGGCCTTGACCCGCGGATCCGTCGTCAGGATCTCTGCGTTGACATTGTCGGTGTTGATCAGGTTGACGATGCCCTTCGGGAAGCCGCCTTCTTCATAGAAGAGCTCCAGCATGCGCATGGAAGTCAAAGGTGTGAGGTTGTTGGCCTTCAGTACCACAGTGTTGCCGCAGACGATGGCCAGTGGGACCATCCACCCAAAGGGGATCATGGCCGGGAAGTTCAAGGGAACGATACCCACGCAGACACCCAGCGGCATCCGGTAGGTTGCAGTATCATAATCCGTCGTGACCTGCAGCGCAGCATCGCCCTGGATCATGGTCGGAGCCGCACAGGCTTCTTCCGTCGGCTCGATGGCCTTCTGCACGTCGCCTCTGGCCTCGTTCAGCGTCTTGCCCAGTTCTTTCGCGCAGAGGATGGACAACTCCTCCTTGTGCGCATACAGGATCTCGCGCCATTTAAACAGGTACTGGACGCGCTTGGCCATGGACAGATTAGCCCAGGCCGGGAACGCTTCCTGCGCCGCCGCAATGGCTTCTTCACATTCCTTCGCCGTACAGTTCGGCACCTCGGCAATGACTTCACCGGTACTGGAATCCGTGATCGGGAAGTACTCGGTCGCCTGGGACGTCTTCCATGCGCCGGCATAATAACCCATACGTTTGATCTCACTCATGTGTCGTTCTCCTTATAGATAGCTTATAGATAGCCTTCGAAATCACCACAGGCGATTTGTCATGCGCCTCTGGCATCATGTTTTCACAATCAAGTTTCGGGGCGCATGTTCTTGTATCAGGATTTGTCATTTCAGGTTCATAGTCATGCAGCCAGGTATATGCCTCATCCTCGCAACGGTCGGTCTGCAGCCAGGGGTTGCCCGGCAGGTGGCGTATCATCCAGCAGGTATACATACGGAAGCCCAGAGCCACCGCCTGCGGATGCAGCTCACCGCCCGGGATCGCTGAAAAGCTGCCGTTCACGCTCTTGAAGACCCGGTCGCCCACGAAGCTGGCGCCGAATCCTGCCGGATGATCGAACAGGAAGTAATAGGTCTCCGGCTGCGGGTGGCGGTGCGGCAGATACCCGGACCAGTTGCCGGGCCGGTTCATGACCTCGCCCAGGACCATGTTGGACCAAGGAGCGATATCATGATCGATGATCGTGTTGACGCTGCGGTTGGCGACGTTACCGAATTTGCCCGTGGTGGACGGACCCCACGGCGCATCCGACGGCGCGTACAGTTTTGCCGGGAAAACCGTGTCGTTGTGAGTACACTGCACCAGGATCTCCGAAGGCTCTTCCGCCCGGACAGTGGCCTCAGAATCAGCGCTGATATGCAGTGCCCAGGGTCCTTCTTCGAAAACGGACGTCCTGGAGACCGTCGCTTCGATCCCTTCGGTGCGGAAGGTGACGCGGCCGTTCAGCAGCAGGATCGCTGTCTCTTCTGCCCCGCGGCCGAAAGTACGTGTCTGCCCCACTTCCATTTTATAGACCCGGATATCCATCAGCATATCGCGGTATTCATTATCGTATGTGGTGAGGATCTTCTCGCCGGAAGCATCATACTCCGGATAGCCGAACACTTTTTTCTCCATCAGTATTTCCTCGCTTTCGCGCGGCCTTCGAGGACCTCCTTGGCGGCCTGCTGCGTGCTTTCTTTCTGTGTGGTCATGGCCATGCCCACGTCCCACCAAGCGTCGTAGCCATCGGTCATGGTCTTGGGCAGGACCTTTAAGTCGAACAGACAGGACTTCTCCTGGGTCTTGGCATCCTCCAAAGCCACACGCAGTTCTTCCGGTGTGCGGCAGGTATAGGCCTTAAGCCCATAACCGCGGCCGATCATGGCATAGTCCACCGGAATCAGGTCGCCGGTCGGCTTCTGCCCGTCGGTGTAGCGGAACTCCGTCGCCAGAGAACCAATGCCATGGGTCATTTCCAGATTGTTGATGCAGCCGAAGCCGCAGTTATCGAAGACCAGGATGTTGACCTTGCGCTTCTCCTGCTGCGCGGTCATGATCTCGGAATGCATCATGAGGAAGCTGGAGTCACCCACCACACAGTAGACCTCGTTTTCAGGCTCGGCCATCTTGACGCC
>JAFVHC010000196.1 GCA_017474705.1 Bacillota bacterium | reverse complement strand
TTTACAAAAAAAATAAAAAACCGGCCTCCTCGCATATTTGATACGAGAAGGCCGGATCCTTGATCGATCTTACCAGATGATGATCCGCTTATCCTCCGGAATGAACATCTGATCCGTTTCCTTAACGTTGAACGTTTCATACCATTCGGGGAAGTTCCGCACCTGGATGTTGGCCCTGAGTTTTGCCGGAGAATGCACGTCGATCTTCAGCAGCATCTGGACATACTCGTCACGTGCTTTCAAGCACCAGACACGGCCCCAGTTTTTGAAGTACTCGGCGAAATCCGCACCTTCCGTCTGATGCATGATCTCCAACGTGACCGCCATGCCACCGTTGTCCGCGATGTTTTCGCTGACGACCAGCTCACCATTGACCGTACCACCGCGATATTCGATACCGTCCCACTGTTCGATCATGTCCTGCGTCAATGCCTTGAAGGCTTCCTGGTCCTTGTCGCTCCACCAGTTGTTCAGGTTGCCATATTCGTCGAACTGAGCGCCATTGTTATCGAACGCATGGGAGATCTCGTGGGAAATGACCGCGCCGATGCCGCCCAGGTTCTCGCTGACGGACTGCTGCAGCGAATACTGCAGGATCGCTGCCGGGAAGGTGATATCGTTGCGATTGGGATCGTAGCAGGCATTGACCATATGGCCGGGCATCATCCATTCGCCGCGGTCGACAGGCAGATGAAGACGCCCCATCTGCTCAAGGATCTGCTTGCACCGTATATCTTCCATCGCCTGATAGTAAGAAGCCGTTTCCTCTACTTTCAGCTGTCCGAAGAAAGGTCTGACCTCATCCGGATACCCCATCTTGATGGTGATGGTCGAAAGCTTGGCAATGGCTTTATCTTTGGTCTGCTCTTCCAGGAAGGTGTTCCGTCTGACACGCAGTTTATAGGTGTCTATGATCTTCCGTACCATGGAAACGACGTCCGCCTTGGCCTCTTCGCCAAAATAGGTCCTGCCGTAGTACATGCCGACCGGTTCGCTGAAGACGCGGCCTGCCATCCGATAGGCCTGTTTATCCAGTGTCGGATCTTCCTTGATGCCCATCAGTGTACGGCGGAAGACGGTGGCGTTCGATGCCAATGCTTCCGACAGATACGCGCTCATTCTGAGCAGTGTCCGCACGTACGTCCAGTGCAGGTACTTGACGAAGTTGTCATCATTGAAATACCCGTTCATCTCTTTGATGGCGCGGGGATCATATACCACGACCTGCTCCGGCAGCTGATCACCATAGAACCGTCCAAGGAGTCCCTTCAGATCGAACGGTGCTGTCTGCACGCAGACTTCCTCCAAGGTCATGGGGTTATAATTCTTGACGTAATCCGCCCATTCCAGACGGCTCTTGACCTTCTGTGCCACAAGACCGTCATAGGCGATGGTATCATCGACGTACGCTTTCTGCTCTTCTTCACTGAGATCCGTTTGTTTCAACGCTTCCGCGGCCATGGTCCGATAGACTTCCAGCAACTGGTCTCCGTTCGGCTGTCCATAATAGGAAGTATCCGGCAGGATGATGTCGGGACCCATCAGGAACAAGGCGTTGACGGATGCATTCTTCATATCCGCTTCCACGCCGATCTGCACCGGAAGATCCACCCCCTTCAGCATCAGTTCATATGCCTGGGCGTTGAGCTGCTGTACTGAGTCGATGCTCCGGATCTGCGCCAGCAAGGGCAGGACGGGGGCTAAGCCCTCACTGTTTCTCCGTTCCACATCCAGGACCTTGCGGTACAGACGGACGGCATCCTCCATGCCCGTGATATCACAGGACTTTTCCCCTGCAGCAAACGCGGCAAAATCAGCCATCAGGATCTTCTCGACCCCCTCATCCAGATCTGCGAAACCACCCGCGGTGGACTTATCGTCCGGAATGACGGCCGTGCTCAGCCACGCGCCGTTGACAAACTCGTACAGGTCATCCTGGATCCTTACTTTATTTTCCATATGGTCATCCTCTTTCCTTTCTGCATTAAGATTCCTTGCGTATTATACTGGAAAACCGCAAAATTTTCAATCCATAAAAAAGAGACCTCCATGCCGCCATGGTAGGAGGTCCCTCTCTTTGCGATTTTGATTTAAGCTTTCCACAGACCGTGCAGGTTGCAGTATTCATAAGCGGCGACGACTTCATCGCCCGGTGTAAGCGCAAAGACCGCGACCGGCTTGTCGCCCGGCTTCAATGTCTTGCGCTGACGGCCTTCTTTGGTCTCCAGCAGGATCCATTTGATGTAATGGGCTTCCAGCATGGGATGTTCAACGGAACCGACCGTCACCATGACCGTCTGGCCTTCCACTTGGATAACGGGGACGTGCTTTTCGCCCGCAGCATCCGTCGTGTTGGGTTCCATGAGCTTCATTTCCTCGCCGCAGCACTGGACGCGGCAGCCGACTTCTTCGATATAGGCAATGATATTGCCGCAATGTTCACATTTATACATCTTCATGATCTGCTTCCTCCTTTAGTAGTTTTCCGCATGGACCTCAAAATAGCTCTGCGGATGCGCGCAGACAGGGCAGACTTCCGGTGCTTCGGTACCGACCATGATGTGACCGCAGTTGCGGCACTCCCACACCTTGACCTCGCTCTTTTTGAAGACTTCCTGCATCTCCACGTTCTTCAAAAGGGCACGATAACGTTCCTCATGATGCTTTTCGATGGCAGCGACCATGCGGAACTTCGCGGCCAGTTCGGGGAAACCTTCCTCCTCCGCAGTGACGGCAAACCCTTCATACATATCGGTCCACTCATAGTTCTCACCATCCGCGGCTGCCGCCAGGTTCTCCGCTGTGGTCCCGATGCCCTGCAGTTCCTTGAACCACATCTTGGCATGCTCTTTCTCATTATCAGCCGTCTTCAAAAACAGCGCTGCGATCTGCTCAAAGCCGTCTTTCTTGGCTTTGGACGCAAAATATGTGTACTTATTACGTGCCTGGCTTTCGCCCGCGAAAGCGGCCTCCAGGTTCTTTTCTGTCTGCGTTCCGGCATACAGATTCTTCTTTTCTTCGATTGCCATAACGATACCTCCTTTGAGCACGATTATACAATATGTTTCCTGTACAATCAATACGAAAACCTCTTTTGCCTGTTTAGGACAAAAGAGGTTCATTTTTATACAGTGATCACAAGATCTGCAGGCTTGGACTGTGCAAGCACGAGACGCGCATTCGCGAGATCACTCTTTTTCACGAAGGATTTCGCTTCTTCCGCTGGTTTTCCGCTGGCGATCTGCCGTTCCACCAATCGTGCCGCCAGCAGCTCTTCGTCCGCTTTCAGGAAGATTGTGTAATCGGCATAGTTGGAAAGGTCCCTCCAACCCGGCGCATCCAGCAACAGATAATTCCCTTCCAGCAGTATGATATTGCCTTCCACCGTGACCGCATCCTCCACCGGATTATGGAGCAATCTGTCATAAGCAGGCCACCCACAACACTCTCCAGCGGCAACACGCCGGATGCGATCCGTCAATTTCTGCAGGTCGAAGGTCTCCGGCGCACCTTTGATCTTGACCAGGGAAATGATCTCCCCATCCCGCTCCGTAAAGTGCCGCAGCAGGTCTTCCTGATACCGATGGAAACCGTCCATGCCGATCACTGTGATCGGCGTCATCTCCATCTTCTTGGCAAGCTCTGCCAGGAATGCCGCAAGCGTGCTTTTTCCGGCTCCGGGCGGTGCGGCCATCATCACCAGGATCCGGCCTCCTTTTCGTTCCTGGAGCTGCGTCAGATGTTCCAGCAGCGGCACATAGATCTCCCGCACGTCCTTGTCCGGAAAATCCACGTCCACTTCCAGTCCATTGTTCAGAAAATGAAATCTCATCATGCTTACCTCAGGAACAATTCCATGTCGATGCAGTCCCAGGTCCCGATCGGCATCTCACATAAGCGATGGCCAAAAGCCCGGAAACCGGCCGCCTCATAGCAATATCTGGCACTATCGTTGTTTGCGAACACACCCAGATCGATCCGCTCCGCGCACAGATTTTCTTGCACATATCGGATGCCAAGCAGCAGCATCGCTTTTCCATGACCTTTGCCGCGCATCGCAGGATCTACGATGACGAATCCAAAGCGCACTGAACTATCATCGTCTTCCCTGGGATATCGGATGATGAAATGCCCCACCAAGCGGTCTTCCTCATCCACCGCGGCCAAAGGGAAGAACCGCCCTGATGCGATCTGCGGAGCATAGTTCTCCATTACATCCTCCGTCTGCAGCGGAAACTTATTGAACCGGTCCGCAGACCATCGATACATTTCTTCTTCGGTGCGGAGCCAGGAGCACACGACCGCTGCATCTTCTTTGGTAAAAGCTCTGAGTCTCATAAAGATAAACTCCCCTTCATAGGTACTCTTTGTATTCTACGATCAACATAGCTTCTTGATCGAAAGGGATCCTCTGCTGTATCGTTCCATCATGGAAGCTGAATGCGCCGCCATGGTTTTCGGGGTCATCATCCAGCGGATCGACCATAAGGGCATCCGGCGCGGCCAAAGCCGACTGTTCCGCATATTCCTGCAGGTATCCCTGTTCCCAATCCTCGACCGTGTAATTCACATAGATGGGCCAGATCAGCAAACCGTCCGTACGAAAACGCTCCGGCGCTTCCCACAGATCTCCGCACAGCGCGATCATGATATCCTGATCGTGAAAGCAGAACGTGCCGGTCACGTCACCTTCCCGGTAATGATCGTCCGTCCTGCTATACTCTTTCCATCCTTTGGAGATCCGCCTGTAATTATGCAGGATCGCACCGTCCGCGATCACGACACAGGAAGAGTAAAGTCGGTCCGCTTCCTTTTCGATATAGCCGACCAGCAGCGCGATCCTATACCGAACCGTCCACTGCTTCAACTGTTCCATGGTCTCAGATTCCAGGGAAACCGCCATTTCCTTGTCGATTTCATAATCCCAGCACAAAGAATCGAACCCTTGCAGGAACGCTTCGCCAAAGCAGAGCAGATCCGCTTTTCCCGCCGCTTCCTGCATCGCCCGTTCGATCTGGCTCATATTGAAAGCCACATTGCGATTCTCACATCGATAGGAGACTAAACCGATCTTCACAGTGTCACTTCTTTCTGCAGATATACAACAGATGATTGGTATTGCCCAACAGTTCGCGCTTTTCCGCGAAGGTCAGATACCATTGGGCCAGTGCCTCGAAATCCTCGTCCGAGACTGAAAAATCCGGTCGTTTTTCGATGGGCTCCAGCAAGCCGTCGACACCCGCGGTCGTGATCCATTCCACCGGCTTTTCCTGGAACAGCTGCTCGAATTCTATCACATCGTATCCGGTGAAGAGCTGCTCCTTGAAATGCCGCACCTGATAATCATCCGTAAAGTTCTCTTCCTGCCCGGCCGCCCAGTTTCCATAGAAATAGTTCGCGTACATGATGGCGAACACGGATATAAAAGCGAAAAGGATCACACCGCCGGGTTTTGTCACGCGGATGGCTTCATCGATGGCACTATGTACTTCTTCTGCCTCAAACAGGTGATACATGGGGCCGAGAAGCATCGTCATATCGAACGTGTCATCCCCGAAACGGCCAAGGTCCATCGCATCTCCCTGATAAGCCTTGAGATTCTCCAGGCTCTTGCCGTTTTCTTTCAGGATCTCAAGATTGCTTTCGATCAACTCGACGGCAGTCACATCCATACCTTCTTTTGCAAGGGCGATGGAATACCTGCCGGTCCCGGCGCCGACTTCCAGGATCTTCGCGTTTTCAGGCGCATATCGATGGATGTACGTCATCGTCGTACGGAATTCCAATTGACCATGACGGGATCTGTGCAGGCGGCTGTCTTCATCAGTCTGATCATAAAAGCTGCCGACGATCTCTTTCCTTGTACTCATAAGTATCTACTCCGTTACTTTATATGTTCTTATGATATCCAGGATATCGGTTTGATACACATTGCCGTCCAACACATCTCCGTTGGCTGAGAAGGACAGGGACCGGATGTCCCGCGGATCCTCTTCATAAGGAGATGTTTCTGTGCTGTTTGCATCGAAATACGCGCTCAGATATTTCAAGGCATTCCCACTGGGGAAGATCACGTTGCCCTGGCCTACCGGGATCTGCAAAGGTGCAAAGGCCTCCATGATCTCCTTTGTCCGGAGATTATACGGATTTTCATCCTCCCGGCTGACGAGCCATGCCGGACTTAGTTCGATGGGGATCCCTGCGCGCACCGCACATTCCGCAAAATCGAGGACCGGTTCCAACGGAATGGTCTCCTGATGGAAGGCATCGACTGATAAAAGCAGTTCGTTGACCCCACTCTCCTCAAGACACTTGACGACCTCTTCGATCCTGTCGTGCCGCTTCGATAAATATCCATTGGTGATCACCTGCCGTTTGCGGATCCCCATGTCTGCTCCGGCTTTATGGATCGCGCAGACCACGTCCGGATACAAAAGCGGCTCGCCCCCGAAGGTCATCAAGGTCTCTATCGTATAGTTTTTACATATGCTCCGGATCGCTCGCACCGCCGTTTCAGCGTCAATATGTTCCGACGTATGGACAGGGTCCCCGTTTTGGCAATGTTTGCACCTTCCGGTACACGCCAACGTCACGACGAATTCGATCCTGTTCAGGTTTTTCAGATATTCATTCATAGTGCTTTTCTTGGACAATTCTTCACACACTCCATACACAAGATACATTCTGTACCATTTTCTCTTTTTCTTGAATTATCGGTCACATCCACATCCATCGGACATACGCGTTTGCACTTGCCGCAGTTGACGCATTTCTCTTTGTCGCACCGGACGCGGAGCATGGCGAAATAACTCATGGGCTTTAAGAAGACCGTGATCGGGCAGATGTATTTGCAGAACGCCCGGTTATCTTTGAAAACAAAGGCCAGGGTGATGCCAACAGCATAATACAGGACATTGCCGATGAGGAACGCCCAGAACATGACCCGCTCTATATTCCCGACCTTAGCCAGGAACAGTGCGGCAACGAATACCAATGATGCAGCAAAAGTGATATATCGGATCCAACCGATCTTTTTCCGTGGCTGTGCCGGGACTTTATAAGGCAGAAAATCAAGCACCATGGCCGTCCAGCAGGCATATCCGCACCATCCGCGGCCGAACAGCAATGGGCCGCATATCTTCGCCACCGCGTAATGGATCGTTGCCGCTTCGAACACGCCTGTGAAAAGATACTACCAAAAGCCTTCGATCTGCATGTTTTCACGGCTGATGATCCCAAGATAAATGAGCATGTACAGCCCGACCATAAGCTGCACGATGCGCCTAGCGTACTTATGCTGTCGGATGAACAGAAATGTCCCCAGCGCAAGCGAAAGCCCTATATAACTGAAATTGAATAAATAAAAGATATTGTTTTTCGTCAGCCACAGTGTGATCGCTATGGTTTCGAACACAGCCAGCATCAGGATCGGGACAGAATATTTGCGAAGTCGTTTCATCTGGTCACTCTTCTCTCAAAGGATGAAATGTAATACAAGATCTGCGAATAGTTAAAACAACCCTTTATTGTATTTGATCATCGCATAGATGATCAGTGCAAAACCGATGACAAAGCCTGCGATCAGGACAATGGTCCCTACTGTTTCTATTGCGGGATCCGTCCTCTTCTCTGCTGCATACTGGAAACATGCCTTGCCGATCACGGCACAGCCGACGATGATCGTTCCCAGACCCACTTTTTTCCCAAACGGGATCTTATCCTCTTCGCTGACCCTTTGGCGATGATACCGATGCAATGTCGATATATTTCCCTTCATGTTCATCACACCAAGAATGATGATGACGATTCCAATGATCACGGGCAACAAAACTTCATTCATACCAAAACCTCTCAATCCTTGATGAATTCAACAAAAGTATACCAAGCGCGTACGGGCTTTACAATATATGACTTTCTAATCATCATTTCAAGCCATGCGGCCAGGGTCTCTTGACCTCATAAGCCTTTGGACTGATCTCTACACCCGGGCCACAAATGACTTCTTCCAGCCGGTCACACCCACCGAAGGCCCAGGACTCGATCTTCCGCATCCCCGCACCGCAGATGACCCGCTTCAGATTCTTGCAGCCTTTGAACGCAAACGGCGCTATACTGGTCACACCGTCCGGCAGGCGGATCTCCTCAAAACCACTGTACGCAAATGCATAGGGCCACATCGAGGTCATCTGTGCCGGCAGCCGGATCGACTTAAGGTTATCGCAGCCTTCAAACATGAATTCTCCGATATCCGTGATCCCGTCGGGCAGCTCAATGGAAGTGATCTCCGGATGGCCTAAAAACAGCCGGTCGAACAGGACCGTGACCGGCAGACCTGCATACGTCTCCGGCACGATCACCTGCGCTTCGTCTCCCGTGTATCTCATAGCGGCATAATGCCCGGAGTCTATCATTTTAAAATCAAAATCCTGCATAGTCTCTTCATCTCC
>JAFVHC010000019.1 GCA_017474705.1 Bacillota bacterium | reverse complement strand
GCATGCGGCTTGTGAATACCTATTCCTCAGTCGAAGTCCTTGGCGTTCTGGACCGCATGGGGATAACGACCGCCGGAAAGACCGGATCTGCCGAAGAATCATCCTCACATCCGGATCATTCCTGGTATACAGGATATACAAATATCGACGACCCGGAGATCTCCATCTCGATCCTCATTCCTTTCGGTAATGGTTCGAATATGGCCGTACCTGTCTTCAAAGAAGTGGTTGAGGCCTATTATGACCTGGAAGAGCCCGAAACCGAGAAAAAAGCGGAGGACGAAGACGAAGAGGAAGAGGTCTACTACTACGACGATTAAGATTAACCTTAAGAAATACTTGCAAAAGGAGGGGAGATACAGTTATAATGTTTGATAAGAACAATTTGCGGCATATCGATTTCCTACTCCTCGGATTGATCACTTTACTGGTCTTTTGCGGTATCATCATGATCGGAAGTGCTGACGGATGGTATCTGGATCAGGAACATTTTTCTTTGGATCCTATGATGAAGCGTCAGATCCTGGGCTTCTTCATCGGTCTTGTCGCTATCTTCTTTATTTTACTGCTCAATTACGATAAGTTGAAGCTGTTCGTCATTCCCTTATATATCGGAGTTTTCTTTCTGCTGATCGCTGTATTGTTCATCGGTGTCGGCAGCGAGGCCGATGGTGATGACGTGCGCCGCTGGATCCAGCTGCCGGCCGGTTTCACTTTGCAGCCTTCTGAGTTCGCGAAGATCGCCATCATCATGTTCATGGCATGGTTCCTGAACCTGTATCAGGACCGGATCAACAGTTTCATCATTCTTGCTGTCCTTGGCGTACTGGTCGTCATCCCGCTGTTTCTCATATATAAAGAACCGGATCTTTCGACATCCATCGTCGTGGTCGCCATCGTCTTCTTCATGATGCTCAATGGCAATGTGGGGTGGCGTTATATCATTCCTGCCGTCATCATAGGAACACTGCTGGTCATCCTTGTATACACCGATGCCATGAGCGATC
Organism: Bacillota bacterium; assembly: GCA_017474705.1. Classification (GTDB taxonomy): domain Bacteria; phylum Bacillota; class Clostridia; order Lachnospirales; family Bianqueaceae; genus RUG159. The sequence continues at coordinate 1,774 of JAFVHC010000019.1, read as the reverse complement.
ATCCGCGGCTTCTCGGTTATTACCAGGTCATGCGTATCAAAGCATGGAGACATCCTGAAGATTATCGTTTAAGCGAAGCCTTTCAGACGATCCAATCCACGAACGCGGTCGGTTCCGGCGGAATGCTGGGTGTGGGTTTGTTCCATTCCAGCGGTACCGTACCTGTTGCCACGACAGACTTCATTTTCGGCATCATCGGCGAAGAACTTGGATTTGTTGGTGCCGTTGGCTTCATAACACTATTGCTTCTTATCTTCATCCGTGTTATCATCATCGCACAGCGTGCCGGTGACCTGTTTGGCCGGCTGCTATGTATTGGTGTTGCAGTTTCCTTCATTTTCCAGTCCGCGATCCATATCGGCGTCTGTACAGGCGTACTGCCCAACACTGGTATCCCGCTGCCTTTTGTCAGTTACGGCAGCAGTTCACTGATCGCGAGTATGATCGGCATCGGTCTGGTTCTGAAAGTCGAATCAGAATCCAGAATGGTATAAAACAAAGGAGTGGCCAAATGAACATCGCCCTGATCGCACACGATAACAAAAAGAAACTTATGCAGAATTTCTGCATTGCCTATCGTCCGATCCTCAGCAAGCATCAGATCTATGCTACCGATACCACCGGACGTCTTGTAGAAGATGTGACCGGACTTCGGGTACATCGTGCGCTTGCAGGCCATTTAGGCGGAGACCGCCAGCTCAGCGCTCAGATCAATGGAAATGAAATGGACGTTGTCATCTTCTTGCGCGATCCGCAGCAGGATCCGCAGCGTGATCAAAGCTTCATCGAGATCGTCAAGATGTGTGACAATAATAATATCCCGGTCGCGACGAATGTTGCAACAGCGGAAGCGCTGATCATGGCGCTGGAGCGGGGCGATCTCGACTGGCGCACACTGTATCGTTCATAAACAGACTATGGGCCTTGATCTAAGGCCCTTTTTCCTAATATTCCAAGGAAAGGATACAATTCCCCATGCAGGTACACATTCCTGATTCCATATTGCTCTCGGTACAGAAACCGGCCCGCTACATAGGCGGAGAGGTCAACATGGTCCGCAAGGAGATCACTGACGACCTGATCCGCTTTTGTTTTTGTTTCCCTGACGTTTATGACATCGGCATGTCACATTTGGGTCTCCAGGTCCTGTATCATGACTACAACCGGTATGATGATGTATATATGGAGCGATGCTTCGCTCCCTGGCCCGACATGGAAGAGCAGATGCTCAAGCACAGCATTCCTCTGTATGCGCTCGAAACCTTTACACCGATCAAAGAATTCGATTTTCTTGGCTTTACGCTGCAGTATGAGATGTCTTTTACCAACATCCTGAACATGCTGCATCTGGGCGGCGTGCCGATCTTCTCCAAAGACCGCACAGATGATGACCCTCTCGTCTGCGCCGGTGGTTCCACCGGATACAATCCTGAACCTTTGTCCGCTTTTATCGACTTTTTCTACATGGGTGAAGGAGAAGTGGCATTCGGTTCCATTTTCGAGGCTTATCGCAAGCACCGTGACGAAGGCTTGCCCAGAAGGCAGTTCCTTGAAAAACTGGCCAGGATCCCCGGTATTTATGTTCCTGCTTTCTACACGGTAACATATGAGGATCATCCTGCAGAAGGCTGCGATCACACACCGCGCATCGCTTCCATCAAGCCAAATCGTCCGGATGTGCCGGAAAAGGTCGTGAAACTGATCTGTGAAGAGATGGATGCGGTCCCATATCCGACGAGTCCGATCATCCCTTATCTTCAGACTGTGCAGGATC
>JAFVHC010000195.1 GCA_017474705.1 Bacillota bacterium | reverse complement strand
GTTCTCAAATCCCTCTGCACCGCTTCCCAGCGCGGCCATCAGCGCATCGCCGTAGCAGGCTCCCACGGTAACGGCCGGCACCTCGATCTCCTTGCCCAGCACGTCTGCGATGATCTGCATCCACAGCGGATTCTGCGTGTCGCCGCCTGCCGCGATGATGCGGTCGATCGTCACCTCCGGATGCTCCTCCATGATGCGGATCTGCTGGCGGATCGAAAAGGCCACGGCTTCCAATGCGCTGCGGCAGAGATGCGCCCTCGTGTGCTGCAGGGTGAGCCCGAAGAACATGCCTCTGGCATCCGGATCGTTCACCGGCGTCCTCTCCCCCGCGAAATACGGCAGGGTGATGAGTCCATCGCTTCCGGCAGGGATCCTTTCCGCCTCCCGCATCATGGCCTGGTAGGCGTCTTCGCCGCCCGCCTTTTCCTGATCCAGAAGATCTTCGAACAGCTCGTCCCGCAGCCATTTCGTCAAGCTGCCTGCCGTATTGGTTCCGGCGGAAATGTCGCACAGGCCGGGAACGATAAACTGTTCCCGCCAGAGCCGTTCGTCGTCCACCAGGGTGTCCGTCCCCAGGATCATGTAGACGGAAGAGCCCAGCTGTATCATCATCTTGCCGGGAGAAACGACACCGACCGAGATGGCTTCGGCACCTGAGTCATCCGTTCCGGTAAGTACCGGTGTGCCCTCCGCCAGACCGGTCTCTGTAGCAGCTTTCTTTGTCACATAGCCGACGACGTCCGTCGCTTCATGGATCTCTGCCAGTTGGTCGGGACGGCATATCGGTGCGCAATACTTTTCCACCGGTTTCCAATCCGGCCCGTAGAGCGGATTGAAGCTGGCCAGTCCCAGGAACTTATCGACGACATAATTGCCCGTCAGTTTGGCCGTCAGGTACGTAGAGGCGGTGATGAATTTATAGGCCTTTTCATAGACTTCCGGTTCCTTGTTTTTGATCCACAGGATCTTGGGCATGACATCGGAGGAGCACAAAGGTCTGCCATACCACGCACGGATCTGATCCTCACCATACATCTCCGTGAGCTGTTCCATTTCATCGGTCGCTCTGGCATCGATGCCGTAGAGGATGGCTTTTCTTAGCGGCTTACATTCCTCATCGACCGGCAGACAGTCCGCTCCTAAGGCGCTGGTGCCTATGGCTTTGATGTCCTTGGGATCGACACCGCTTTTTTCGATCAGTGCCTTGGAGATGATGCAGAAGTCGCCCCACCAGTCAGACTCCGCATCGTGTTCGTAATGACCCAGTGACGGGTTGGTCATGGAATGTTGCGTGGAATTTTTGGCGATGATGTTTCCCTGCTCGTCGATCAGCACACCTTTGCTGGAATTGGTACCGGTATCGATACCCATGAAATACGCTTTTGCCATAGCTATTCTCCTTTGTAAACGATCTTTCCGTCGCATACGGTCATGCAGACTTTGAGATCTCTGACATCTTCCATTGATGTTTCAAACAGATTGCCATCCAGTATGGCAAGATCAGCTTTTTTGTTCACTTCTATTGTACCGAGCTGATCCTCTTTGCACAGATCATAAGCTCCTCCATATGTCCAGGCTTTGAGCAGTTCGG
>JAFVHC010000194.1 GCA_017474705.1 Bacillota bacterium | reverse complement strand
GCTACGAACTGTTCCAGCATAATTATTTCGATCTGGAACAGCCGGACACCCTTGTCGATACGACCACACGCACGTTCACCATCGTCGGCATCATGCAACGGTGTTCCACTCTGCTGGAGCCCTATGAAGCACCCGGCTACACGGTATTCACCTATGCGGATTCCGCCGCCGGCGCGCGTTTTGCCAACGTCACCGCGACGTATACGAAAGCTTCTTCGCATGGCACCTACACCCTCGGCATCATGCGCAATATAAATGAAGCTTTCCCTGAAAACCAGATCTACTGCTGCAGCAACCGAGACGTTCTGGAATATGAAGGCGCCCTATCCTCCAGGACCCTGCAGGCCTTGTACACAGTGGCTGCCATCATCCTGACGATCATCGTACTGACCAGCGTCTTCGTGATCCGCAACAGCTTCGCTATCTCGGTCTCTGAGAAAACACGGCAGTACGGCATGCTGGCTTCCGTTGGCGCGACCGCCCGTCAGATCCGCTCCAGTGTTCTGTTCGAGGGCATGATCATCGGCTTGATCGGCATTCCATTGGGCGTGGCCTTGGGTTATGGCGCCATCGCCGTCCTGATCCGCATCCTGAATCTTCTGCTGGGCGATATGCTGGACGGCATGCGCTTCCATGGTGTTTTCAGCTTGCCGGTCCTGGGGCTGACCGTCGCACTCGGTGCTTTGACGATCTACCTCTCCTGCCTGATCCCGGCGATCCGCGCCGGCCGCATCACACCCATCGAGGCGATCCGCAGCAATCAGGACGTCCGCATCCGCGCCGGCCGTCTGCGTGTTTCCGGTCTGGTACGGAAATTGTTCGGCATCGGCGGTGTGATCGCTGCCAAGAACCTCAAACGCAGCCGCCGCAAGTACCGCACCACTGTCATTTCTCTGGTTGTCAGCATCACAGTCTTCATTGCCCTGTCCTCCTTCGTCAATATAGGGCGGCGGGTCACGGGGACCCAGTTCATAGATTATTCTTATAACCTTCGGATCTATGGTGTAGAGACGCCCGAACTGTGCGATGAGCTTTGCCAGCAGCTGGAAGAAGCGGATTATACATACTATAAACAGCCTACCGGCTATCTGCTGTCCAACGATTGTCTGCCTTTTGCAGGGCCTTACAGCGAAGAAAACCAGTACTATGTGAATTTCGTGGTCCTGGATGAACAGCACTTCGCCGATTATCTGAAAAAGAATGGCATCCACACGGATCCTTCCAAAGCTGTCGTGGTATGCGACTATCAAGAATCTTTCAGTGACGGCCGTCTGATCATCGAGCCTTCAACGACCTTGAAATCAGGTGACACTGTGCCGGTACAGATCGATAACGCCGGTGCCTTCGATATCACCGTGACCGACCGGGCCGAAACTATGCCGACCGGATTCGAACACACCTATTCCAGCACACCGGTCTTCATCGTCGGTCCGCACTATTTCCCGGATCAGGTCCTTGCTGAAAGCTACCTGTCTCCTCTGTATATCCAAAGCAAGACTCCGAACCAGACCGAAGCCAAGCTCACGGAGATCTCCAACGCGGACAGCCGCTACACGGGAATCAGTACAAACAATCTGTATCGTGATGCCCAGCAGGAGCGCAACCTGATCCTGGTCGTAGAGATCTTCCTGTACGGTTTCATCATAGTCATCATCCTGATCGGCGTGACGAACATCTTCAATACGATCTCCACCAATATGCTGCTGCGCCGTCGGGAATTCGCGATGCTTAAGTCCATCGGTATGACGAACCATGAGTTCCACCGTATGATCTACACGGAGAACATCCTATATTCCGGCCGCTCGCTTCTGATCGGCGTCCCGCTGGGCATCCTGGGTTCCTACGCGATCTATAAAGCTTTTGCGATGCGCATCGACCTCGGATACCAGATTCCCTGGATGCCGATCCTCCTCAGTATCCTTTTCGTCTTCCTGATCGTAGGCTTGACAATGCTCTACTCATTACGTAAAATGAACGAACAGAACATCATAGAAACGATCCGCAGCGAAAATACCTGAGGAAGCATAAGCATGAAACGTTTACTTCTGGTCGAAGACAATGAAATGATCATCAAGGGACTGACCTACGCGCTGAAGCAGGAACAGTTCGAAGTGCATGTATGCAAAACAGCCCGGGAGGCCGAAAGCCTTACCGGGTCTGTTGTATTTGATATCGCGATCCTGGACATCTCCCTGCCGGATGGCAATGGCTACGACATCTGCCGTTATCTCAAGGAGATCTTCCCCGATCTGCCCATCATCTTTCTTACCGCCAAAGATGAAGAGACCGACGTGGTCGCCGGTTTTGATGCCGGTGCGGACGATTATATCATCAAACCGTTCCGCAACCGCGAGTTGCTCTCCCGCATCAACAACGCTTTGCGCAGGTATAAAAAAAGCGGCGTCTTGTTGACTTCCGGCACGCTCAGTCTGGACCCGGACGCGGAGCGTGTCTTCCGCGATGGGGCCGAAGTGCCGCTGACGGTATTGGAATACCGCATCGTCTCCTATCTTTTCCAGAACCAGGGCCGTACCATCACCAGGGATCAGCTGCTCTCCCGCATCTGGGATCTGTCCGGGAACATCGTCAATGACAACACCCTGACGGTTTCGATCAAACGGATCCGCGAGAAGCTGGGTCCTGATGCCATCACCACGGTCAAAGGCCTCGGCTACCGGATCGAAAAAGGGGATGCTTGACATGAAGCGTCTGGCTGCTCCCTTACTGATCCTACTGGCCACGCTGCTGATCTTCGTCGGTCTGTGGGCAGGGACACACGTGCTTTATGTCCGCGAAGTGAACCGGTCCACCGCCCGCATGCTGCACGCTGTGCGCAGTGCTTATCCCGACGTGACCGATGAAGAATTCCTTGCTGTACTCAAATCAGAAGATCCTGCCGAGGACACGCTGCCGGCCCGGCTCGGATATGATGCGGATCGTCCATATGAGCGTTCCATCGCCAGGATGGAACGCACGCTGCTTTTGGTCTTCGGGATCGTCCTCCTGCTGGAAGCGCTGGCTTTTCTTCTTTTGTTCCATTGGAAAGACCGCAGAGACCGCCGCCGGATCAATGATCTGATCACCTATACCGATCACATCAGCCGGGGGATCTACGACCTGCGGATCCAGACCAACGACGAGTCCGAATTGTCCCGTCTGACAAACGCTTTATATAAGATCACTGTCGTACTGAAAGAAGCTGCGGCACGCAGCGAGGAAGAGGCCAAAGCCCTTTCCCGCTCTCTGGCGGACATCTCGCACCAGATCAAGACGCCGCTGACCTCCATCCGCATCATGCTGGACAAGATCACGGAAGATCCCGATATGCCAGCGGAAGTCCGCAATGATTTTAATGAAAACTATTGGGGAACTATTGAGGCTTGTGTTTATATAGATAAATGGTGAAAAAAACCAAAATACCCTTAAAAATCTTTGAAAATTTCCTAAAAAATCCAAAATTCGTAGCGAACTGATCGACCGATTT
>JAFVHC010000193.1 GCA_017474705.1 Bacillota bacterium | reverse complement strand
CGGCTGCTGCACGAGCGACTCTCGGCCTGTGCCCGTCAGCAATCGTCTGGCGGCCTTTTTCAGCTTCCTGTCATACCGCATCGATTGGATGAAGGGGGCAAAGTACTGCTCAATGTTCATGGATGGATCACGCGACCCCTTCCATGTGCATCTTTTTCGTTAAGTCGGTCAGGCTCTGGTCATACTGTTCCTGTGAGATGGCGTTGCGTTCTCTGAAAAGACAAAGTATCTCTTTCTGCTGGAGATAGAGTTCTCTGCGCTTCTGCTCCGGTGAAAGTACTTCCCATTCTTCCTGTGTCATGACGTTCTCCTCCTGTTTATGATCAGTCTAAATAGAAAATGATATCTGCCTTACCTTCTTGTGACGTTCCTTTATAGACCTCGGTGTCCAGCCCGCCGATGCGGAACCCTGCACTGAGATAAAACCGACAGGCGATCAGATTGTTGTCCTGCCCGATCGTGTATAAGCCATGATATCCACGGTCCAAAGCGATCTCGTTCGCGGTCCGGATCAGCCGCCGTCCCACGCCTGTACCGCGGTACGCGCGGTCGACTTTCAGATCCTCCAGGTACATGTGTTTGAAAAAACCATCCGCCAGCACCGCCAGACCGATGCACCTGTCATCCTCGTACGCGCCGACGAAAACGTGATCCTTGCACATCGCGTCGTAGTCATAATTTTCATCCGGAAAGCACATCTCCGAAGGGGTGTCGAACATTTCGACATCATAACCCCACTGCTCATCCAGATAGCGCGGGATCATACGTCCCACCAAGGCGAATGGCTCATTTGGAATGCGGATGTCTGCCGCATGGTCCCGATCGATCACTTGTATGCGGATCATAAGTTCAGCCCTCGTTCATTTCCCGCCGGTCTATCGCCTTGCGGACCTTGCGGTCATACTTGTTCTTCTTTTTGGAGACCCGGGTGACCGGGGAGATCTCGCCCCAGCCGGCGCGTGCAGCCTTATGATGCTCTTTCTGCAGTTTCTTGCTGCGCTTCTGCAGGGGGATATATTTCTTCATCAAAGCAACTCCTCAGAAGTTGTTGGGATCATACAGGTAACTGACCCGTTGATCCATGGTACTGCTCTCCTGTAATAGCATGATTCTACGATATCATACCACGTTCTTCCGCACTTTGCTACCCTATTTACTTTTACTTTTTTAATGCCTATAATAAGTAAAAATGAAGGAGGTATTTCAGCATGCAGGCTTTCAATCCGTATCTGCCGTCCTGGGAATACATCCCCGACGGGGAACCCTATGTTTTTGACGGAAGAGTTTATGTATATGGCTCCCATGACCGTTTCAACGGCCATGTATTCTGCATTGGTGATTATATTTGCTGGTCCGCGCCGGTGGATGATCTGGCCGACTGGCGGTACGAAGGCGTGATCTACAAAAAGACCCAGGACCCCCGCAATGCGGACGGCCATTCCTGCCTCTATGCCCCGGACGTGACCATCGGGCCGGACGGCCGTTATTACCTGTATTACGTACTGGACCATGAACAGATCGTCTCCGTCGCGGTCTGCGATACGCCCGCCGGCCATTATGAGTTTTACGGTTTCGTCCACTATAAGGATGGCGCCCTCCTGGGCGAGCGCGAAGGGGATGATCCTCAGTTCGATCCAGGCCTTCTGACCGAGGGCGACCGCACCTACTTATACACCGGCTTCTGCTTCCCGCATGACAAGACCCGCGGCGGCGCGATGTGCACCGTGCTGGGACCGGACATGCTGACCATCGAGGAAGATCCGATCTTCGTGGCGCCGCCGGTACGCCTCTCCGCCGGCACCGGTTTCGAAGGGCATGAGTTCTTTGAAGCACCTTCCATCCGCGAGCGCAACGGCATCTACTACTTCATCTATTCCTCGATCGTGATGCACGAGCTCTGCTACGCGACAAGTACTTCTCCGAAGGGGCCGTTCACCTACGGCGGCGTCCTCATCAGCAACAGCGACCGTGGCATCGATACCTACAAACCGGCGGACAAACCCATGAACATGGAAGCCAACAACCACGGCAGCATCGTGCAGATCGGTGAAAAATGGTATATCTTCTACCATCGCCACACCAATGGCCACCAGTACAGCCGCCAGGACTGTGCGGAAGAGATCCACTTCACGGAAGAAGGCCTCATCCCCCAGGTCGAAGTGACCTCCTGTGGTCTGAACGGCGGTCCGCTGCAAGGGGAAGGTACCTATCCTGCCTACATCGCCACCGGCTTCACCACAGAGCCCAACGTGCTCAAGCGCGGACCCGGTCTGGACCCCCGCTTCCCCAGGATCACCCAGGAGGGCGGCGATTATGATCCGGAAATCATGGAAGGGACAGGTCTTCCCACACCGGACGCCTACATCAACAACCTGATGGACGGGGCGACGGCCGTCTTCAAATACTTTGACTGCAAAGGCACGAAACTCACCGCCATCACCACCCGCAACTATGCCCGCGGCTATATCGAGGTGAAGACCGCCTTGGACGGCGCGCCTCTGGGCCGCATCGAAGTGAGCGAATTCACCAATATCTGGACCCGCCGCGAGGGCTGCATACCGATCCCGGACGGTGTACAGATGCTGTGCCTGACCTTCCACGGCTTCGGCAATCTCGCCATCAAAGATTTCACTTTAACGAAATGATCCTGAAAAGGGCTCCCAACGCGGAGCCTTTTTTGCGCGTGCGGCATGGATCCCGAGCTTTATGCCTCCAGGTCCATTTCTTCTTCGATGTCGGAGATCGGTATGCGGATCT